>NZ_JBHWEB010000058.1:0-34651 GCF_042734395.1 Amycolatopsis sp. NPDC059657
ATGTGGCTTTGGTCAGCTCTGGAACCCCCAATGTGGCTTTCGTCAGCTCAGAGCTGACGAACGCCACATTGGGAGGCTGAAACCTGACGAATGCCGCATTGGGATTTTTTTTCGCTGGATCAGGGCTGGGGCTGGACGCTGGGCCAGGGCAGCGTCAGCTCGCCCAGGCGCCAGCGCGAGGGGCGGCCTTGGACCGGCCAGCCGCGCTGGGTGAGCAGTTGCACCGTGTGGACCCAGCGGGCGCGGGCGCCGAAGGCTTGATGGGGCGCGGCCGTGGCCCAGCAGATGTCCAAGGTGGACATGAGGTCGTGGACGCGCTCGCCAGGCACGTTGCGGTGGATCAGGATCTTGGGCAGGCGTTCGGCCATTGTGGACGGTCGGTCCAAGGTGGAAACCTTGCAGGACAACGTCAACGAGCGTGGACCCGACGAGGAGACCGTGACCCAGGTGCACAGGCGGCCGATCTCGTCGCAGGTGCCTTCGACCAGCAGGCCGCCCGGTGCGAGGCGGTCCAGCATCAGCTGCCACGCCTGTGCGACCTCGGTCTCGTCGTACTGCCGCAGCACGTTGAACGCGCGCACCAGCGACGGCCGCGTTCCGGCCAGCTCGAAGCCGCCGCGCCGGAATTCCAGCGACGGCCCGGCCGCTGCCTGCGCGACGGCGACGCGTTCGGCGTCCAGTTCCAGGCCGAGCACCCGGATGTCGGGCCTGACCGTCCGCAGGCGGCGGGCCATTTCGACCGTCGTCACCGGTGAGGCGCCGTAGCCGAGGTCGACGACCAGCGGCGGGTCACCGGAGCAGGAGCGCAGGAGCCGCACGACGGCGGGGTCCGCCGTCAGCCAGCGGTCGACGCGGCGTAGCCGGTTCGGGTTGGTCGTGCCGCGGGTCGGCGCCCCGATCAGGCGTTCTCGGCCAGCCACTTCGCGGTGAACTCCGCTTCGCGGTGCAGCAGCTTGGTGACCTGCTCGGCGATCACGCCTTCCAGCTTCGAGCCGAGCAGCGGGATGCGGACGACGACCTCGCCGATGTTGGCCAGCACGGTCTTGTCGCCTTCGCGCTTCAACGACGTGCGCGCGGTGATCTCGCCGGGGACACCGCTGACGACGGCCGTGGCCGTGCCGGTGTAGCCGTCGCCGTCGCGGGTCCAGGTCTGGGTCCGCTCGACCATCAGGTCACCCTTGTGGATCACCCGGACCGCCTGCGGCAGCCGGTCGGCGGAGATGCCCTGCCGGAGCTTGAAGCTGACCCCGTCGCCCGACGGCGTGAAGCTGAGCAGCTCGGCGTGCTCCCCGCCGATTTCCGCGAGGCGCGCGCGGATGGCGTCCTCAGTGGACGTGGCGGCCAGCACCGCTTCGACGTCCGGTGAGAACAATGCGCGGTGCTCGATACGGGATCCCATGCCCCGGACAGTACCGTTTCCTGTCGTGACCCCTTCCCAGACGACGCTGACCGACCACACCACGCTCCGGCTCGGCGGCCCGGCGCGCGCCTTCGCCGAGGCGACGTCGGCCGACGCGCTGGTGTCACACGTCCGCACCGCCGACGAGGCCGGTGAGCAGGTGCTCCTGCTCGGCGGCGGATCCAACCTGGTCGTCGGCGACGCCGGGTTCGACGGCACCGTGATCAAGGTCTCCACCACTGGCTGGAAGCGCGACGGCGACACGGTCGACGTCGCCGCGGGCCAGAACTGGGACGAGTTCGTCGAGTCGATGGTCGCCGAGGGCCTCGGCGGGGTCGAATGCCTGTCCGGCATCCCCGGCTCGGTCGGCGCGACGCCGATCCAGAACGTCGGCGCGTACGGCTGCGAGATCAGCGAGACGCTGATGTCGATCGAGTTCTACGACCGCCGCACACACGAGGTCCGCACGATGTCCGCCGCCGACCTCGGCTTCGCCTACCGCACGAGCGTGCTCAAGGGCACCGACGCCGGCGTCGTGCTCAGCGTCCGGTTCGCGCTCACGCCCGACGGCCTCTCGGTGCCGGTCCGCTACGCCGAATTGGCGCGCACACTGGGCGTCGAGATCGGCGAACGCGTCCCGGTCGCCCAGGCTCGCGAAGCCGTGCTCGGGCTGCGCCGCGGCAAGGGCATGGTCCTCGAACCGGCCGACCACGACACGTGGAGCGCGGGCTCCTTCTTCACCAACCCGATCATTCCCGCCGACCGAGTCGACATTGTTCGGGGCCAAATCAGCGAGGTCGTCGGCGACGTTCGTATCCCTGAGTATCCGGCCGACGACGGCGTGAAGCTGTCCGCGGCCTGGCTCATCGAGCGCGCCGGGTTCGCCAAGGGCCACCAGGGCCCCGGCGGCCGTGTGTCCTTGTCCACCAAGCACACGCTGGCCCTCACCAACCGCGGCGACGCTTCCACGGAAGACCTGCTCACGCTGGCCGCCGAGGTCCGCGACGGCGTCCTCGCGCGCTTCGGTGTCGAGCTCCACCCGGAGCCGCTCCTCATCAACTGCCACCTTTAGGGGCAACCCACGCGGGGTAAACACGTCCTAAAGCACAGTGGGGGAGAAGTAACGTCGAACCGCTGTAGAGCGCTGTTAGGCGTTGACGGGGTGGCAATGGGAGGTTGACGGTGTTGGAACGGCGCACAGTGTTCAAGGCAGCGTTGGCCGCGGGGGCTTCCCTGCTGCTCGCCGCCTGCTCCAGCACCGAAAACGGCAACGCGACCTCGGTCGACGGCAAGCCGGCGGAGGACGCGCCGAAGGCCAAGATCACCGCGGAGCCCGCGCTCGACGCCAAGGACGTCCCGGTCGCCAAGCCCGTCGTGGTGAAGGTCACCGAAGGCAAGCTCACTGAGGTCAAGGTGCTCGGCGAAGGCGACAAGGCGCTCAAGGGCGAGCTTTCGCCGGACGGCCTGACCTGGACCAGTTCCGAGTCGCTCGGCTACGGCAAGACGTACACCTACGCGGCCAAGGCCATGGGCACCGACAACAAGCCCGCCGAGTTCAAGGGCACCTTCACCACGATGAAGCCCGCCAAAGAGGTCCGCGCCACACTGAACCCGGCCGACAACGCCACCGTCGGTGTCGCGATGCCGATCAGTGTGAAGTTCGCGTCCGCGGTGAAGAACAAGGCCGAGGTCGAGAAGGCACTCAAGGTCAAGACCGACAAGAACATCGAAGGCTCGTGGGGCTGGCTGTCGGAGACACAGGTCGACTGGCGGCCGAAGGAGTACTGGCCGGCGAACATCGAGGTCAACGTCGAGGCGAAGCTCTACGGCGTCGACCTCGGCGGCGGCGCGTTCGGCAAAGCCGACGTCACCACCAAGTTCAAGATCGGCCGCAACCAGGTCGTCAAGATCCACACTCCCGACCACCAGATGCACGTCTACCGCGGTGGCGCGAAGGCCAAGAGCTACCCGTGCGCCAACGGCCTGGACGCCGAGGTCGACCGCAACACCCCCAACGGCACCTTCATCGTGATGGAGAAGAAGCCGCAGGCGGTGTTCGACAACGCGCGCTACGGCTACACCAACGTCAACAAGAAGTGGGCCTGCCGGATCTCGAATAACGGCGAGTTCATCCACGAGAACCAGGACAACGCGTCGGCCATCGGCAAGACCAACAACTCGCACGGCTGCGTGAACCTGCTGGAAGCCGACGCCAAGGACTACTTCGACTCGGCGCTCGTCGGTGACCCGGTGGAGATCAGCGGCTCGCGCCTGCCCGGCCCGACCAAGTCGGACGTCAAGGACTGGCTCTACGACTGGTCGACCTGGCAGACCTTCTCCGCCGTCAAGTGAACTCCGAGGTCAGCGCCGACGGGGTCCGGCTCGCGGTCCGCGTCGAGGGCGCCGAGAACGCGCCCGCGATCGTCTTCGTGCACGGCTGGGCCCAGTCGTCGCGTGCTTGGCTGCCGCAGCTGACCGATGAGTCGCTGCACAAGTATCGCCTGGTAGCGATGGATTTACGCGGTCACGGCGCCTCGGACGTCCCCGCCGACGGCTACGGCGACTCGCGCGTGTGGGCCGACGAGCTCGCCGCCGTGCTCGACTTCGCGGCCGCACCGGCGATCCTGGTCGGCTGGTCCTACGGCGGACTGGTGATCGCGGACTATCTGCGCGCGCACGGAACCGCACGAGTGAGCGGGATCGTGCTCGCCGGCGCGATCACCGAAATCGGCCGAGGACGGCCTGGCGGCAGCATCGGCCCGGCCATGGCGGCCGCGCTGCCCGCCGCCTTATCGGACGATCCGGACATCGCGGTCCCCGCGCTCGTCGAATTTTCCCGCGCGCAGGCTACGAAAGTAGTACCGGGCGCACTGGGCCAGTCCCTGCTCGGTGCGAGCCTCTCGACGCCGCCATTCGTCAGGAAAGCCCTGTTCAAGCGGGATGTCGGCAGCGCGGACGTGCTCGCCGCCATCGACGTCCCGGCACTGGTCGTGCATGGGACGGAAGATCGGATCGTCAACTTCTCGGCGGCGGAATACGCGGCCGGGAAGATTCCGGGTGCTGTTACGCGTTGGTTATCGGGTGTGGGGCATCTGCCGTTCGCCGAAGCGAGGTCGGAGTTCTCCGGCGCGCTACGGCAGTTCGCCGACGACGTGACCGCTTAAGCACTCAGGAGTACTTGGTGAGCTTCTCCCTGCATGGGATTCGTCGTGCGCCGCGCCGGGTGGCCGTGATGTCAGTGCACACATCGCCGCTCGAGCAACCGGGCACGGGCGACGCCGGCGGCATGAACGTGTACATCAGCGAGACGGCCCAGGAGATGGCCGCGCGTGGCGTCGGGGTGGAGGTGTTCACCAGGGCGACCTCGTCCGAGCAGCCACCGGTGGCCGAACTCGCGCCAGGCGTGCTCGTCCGGCACATCCCAGCCGGGCCGTTCGAGCCGCTCGGCCGGGACGAGGTACCCGCGCAGCTGTGCGCGTTCACCTCGGGCGTGCTGCGGACCGAGGCGTTCCACGAGCCCGGTTACTACGACCTGATCCACTCGCACTACTGGCTCTCCGGCCAGGTCGGCTGGCTCGCGCGCGACCGATGGGGCGTGCCGCTGGTGCACACCGCGCACACGCTCGCCAAGGTCAAGAACGCCGCGCTCGCCGAGGGCGACACCCCCGAACCGCGTACCCGCGTGATCGGCGAGGAGCAGGTGGTCGAGGAGGCCGACAGCCTGATCGCGAACACCGCCGTCGAAGCGCGCCAGCTCATCGAGCTCTACGACGCCGATCCGCGCGAGGTGCACACCGTCGCGCCCGGCGTCGACTTGAAACGCTTCACGCCCGGCTCCAAGACCGCCGCCCGCGACGCGCTCGGGTTGCCGCAGGACGCGGTGATCATGGCCTTCGCGGGACGCATTCAGCCGCTGAAGGCACCGGACGTGCTGCTCTACGCGGCCGCCGAGCTGCTGCGGCAACGTCCCGAACTGGCGTCGCGGCTGGTCGTGCTGATCGTCGGCGGGCCGTCGGGCACCGGCCTGGAGCAACCGCAAGCGCTGCGTGAGCTGGCCGTCTCGCTGGGTATCGAGCGGCAGACCTGGTTCATGCCGCCGCAGCCCGGCCAGTCGCTGGTCAACGTCTACCGCGCCGCGGACGTGGTCGCGGTGCCGAGCTACAACGAATCGTTCGGCCTGGTCGCGCTGGAGGCGCAGGCCTGCGGGACGCCGGTGGTCGCGGCCGAGGTCGGCGGACTGCCGGTCGCGGTCGTGCACGGGGTGTCCGGGCTGCTCGTGCCCTCGCACGCCGGTCCGGACTGGGCGTCGGCGCTGGCGAACGTGGCGTTGCAGCCGTCGCGGCACGCGGAACTTTCGACCAACGCGGTGACGCACGCGCGTCGCTTTTCGTGGCAGCGCACCACGGATGCTTTGCTGGACACCTACACGCAGGCGACGAGCGCGTTCCAGCGTGCTCTGGAGGTGGCGGTGTGAGTGTCGGCTCGATCATCGAGTCCGCTTTGGACAATGCGGAGCTGAAGTACGAAAAACGAGGCGACAGCGGGTTTTTCGTCACCCTGCCCGGCACGAAGAAGCTGCAGACCAACGCCTGGCTGATCGTCGGCGACCACGCTTTCGCCGTCGAGGCCTTCGTGTGCCGCCGCCCCGACGAAGCGCACGAAGAGGTCTACCGTTTCCTGTTGCGCCGCAACGCGAAACTGTACGGAGTTCACTACACATTGGACTCCAACGGCGACATCTACCTGGTCGGCCGGTTCGGGTTGGACACCGTCTCCGAGGCGGAGCTGGACAAGATTCTCGGGCAGGTGCTCGAGGCCGCCGACGGCGACTTCAACACCCTGCTGGAGATCGGCTTCGCGAGCTCGATCAAGCGTGAGTGGGACTGGCGCGTCTCGCGTGGTGAATCATTGGCGAACTTGCAGGCGTTCAAGCACCTGATCGAGCCGGCGGCGCACGAGCCGGGATCCTTGACCAACTCGTGATTTCGCATATGCAACGCGGCTGACCCCTTCGACCGTCTCACCGGCCATGACTGGAGGGAGACAGGCGATGAGGTTCTCGGCTAGACGGTGGTTGGTGCTGGCAGCGGCCGGTTTGGCGCTGGCGGGCTGCGGGTCGAACGACTCCGCGAAGAGTTCGACTGGCTTTGCCGGGGAGGCCGCTCCGGCGCCGGCGCAGCCTCAGCAGGGCTCGGGCTCGGCGAAGGACAGCGCCGGCTCGTCGGCGGGCAAGCCCGGCCAACAGGGCAAACCGGGCGCCCGGGTGCCGGTCGGCCAGGCGGGTGTCCAAGACCGCAAGCTCGTGAAGACCGCGAAGCTCTCACTGGCCGCCAACGACGTGCCCGCGATCGTCGATTCCGTGCGCCAGGTCGCGGTCGGCGCAGGCGGCTACACCGGCCAGGAGCGCAGCGACAAGAACTCGGCGACGGTCAGTCTCGCGGTGCCGAGCGACAAGCTCGACTCGACGCTGTCGGACCTGTCCAAGCTCGGTGAGGTCACCAGCCGCGAGCAGAACACGCAGGACGTGACCGAGCAGGTCGTGGACGTCGAGTCCCGGATCGCGACCCAGAAGGCCAGCGTCGAGCGCGTCCGCGCACTGCTGGCGAAGGCGAACTCGGTCGGCGAGATCACCTCGGTCGAGGCCGAGCTGACCAGCCGTGAGGCCGAGCTCGAGTCGATGCAGCGCAGGCAGCAGGCGCTGGCCGGCAGTGTCGCCATGTCGACGATCTCGGTCAGCGTGAGCCAGAAGGGCACGCCCCCGGCCAAGCCCGAGGAGCGCTCCGGCTTCTTCGGCGGCCTCGCGAACGGCTGGGACGCGTTCCTGACCTTCGGCAGCGGCGTCTTGACGGTGCTCGGCGCACTCGGGCCGTTCCTGCTCTTCATCGGCGCCCCGGTGCTCGCCCTGCTCCTGTGGCTGCGCAAGCGCCGCCCCGCGCGGACGCCCGCCCCCGAACCGGCCCCCGCCGAGTGACTTTGGGGCAAGGGCTCGTGAGTGTTTACGCCGGTTAGAACCGGCCGTACCACTCACGAGTCCTGACCTTGGGAAAGGCGGAGCGGCTTGAGGGAGGGGGGAGTCGCGATCTCAAGCCGCCCCGCTGAAGTTCCCGCCACTTGTGGACCCGGTGACGAGGGGGGTGCCAACGGGGCCGGCGGGGCCGCGACTCGGCAGGGGGGAGACGAGTCGCGGTCACGGTCCGCGTTCGGTCGGGGAGTGCGTGGAATCCGACCGAGCGGGACGGTAGTCAACCTGTCAGATGTCCACCTGTAATCACAAGACTACTGGTTACTCCATTCGAGTGAACTTCCCCAGATGGGCTAACGTAATGCAGTCCAAATGGGCGGTATTCAGGCTTGTTGGCGGGTATTCTCTTCTGTGGGTGACGTGTTACCGTCGAGTAACACACTCTCGGTAGGACTTACCGGGGTAACTGGTCCGCCCGTCCCATGCGAGTGCGTCTCTGGCAGGCTTGCGCCCATGGTCGAACTTGGGACGTTGGTGCTGCTGCGTCACGGGCAGAGCACGTGGAACGCGGAGAATCTGTTCACCGGCTGGGTCGACGTGCCGCTCTCGGAGCAGGGCGAGGCCGAGGCACGTCGCGGCGGTGCGCTGCTGAAGGACTCGGGCCTGCTGCCCGACGTCGTGCACACCTCGCTGATGCGCCGCGCGATCTCGACGGCGAACCTCGCGCTCGACGGTGCCGACCGGCACTGGATCCCGGTGAAGCGCGACTGGCGGCTCAATGAGCGCCACTACGGCGCCCTCCAGGGCAAGAACAAGAAGGAGACCCTGGACCAGTACGGCGAGGAGCAGTTCATGCTCTGGCGCCGCTCCTACGACACCCCGCCGCCGCCGATCGACCCCGACGACGAGTTCAGCCAGGCGCACGACGCGCGCTACGCCGACCTCGGCGACAAGGCGCCGCTGACCGAGTGCCTGAAGGACGTCGTCGAGCGGCTGCTGCCGTACTGGGAGTCCGAGATCGTGCCGGACCTCCGCGCGGGCAAGACCGTGCTGGTCGCCGCGCACGGCAACTCGCTGCGCGCGCTCGTCAAGCACCTCGACGGGATCTCGGACGCCGACATCGCCGGGCTGAACATCCCGACCGGTATCCCGCTGCGCTACGACCTGACCGACGACCTCAAGCCGGTCACCCCCGGCGGCCTCTACCTCGACCCGGAAGCGGCCAAGGAAGCCGCAGCCGCGGTCGCCAACCAGGGCCGCTGACCCGAACACCGCGATAAAGCCCGCTTCATCCCACGGGATGAAGCGGGCTTTATCGCGTTCTGAGCTAGAGGATTCCGACCTCGCGGGCACGGGCGCCCGCTTGGAAACGGGAGGTGGCGCCGAGCGCGTCCATGAGCTCGGCGACGCGACGGCGGTACGTGCGCAGACCCAAGCCGAGCGTGCGCGCGGCCGTTTCGTCCTTGCAGCCAGAGGAAAGCAGGTCCAGGATCTGCGGCGCCTGCAGGCGCAGTTCGGCGAAATCGGCGTCATAGACGGAAAGTTCGGTCGCGCCGCGCCAGGCCGCCTCGAACAGCGAGACGATCCCCTGTACCAGCTCCGGCTTGGAAACCACGCTATAGGACTGAGAACCGGCCGACTTGTCGCCAGCGAGTATCGCGATACGAGAGTCCAAAATGATCGTCTCGTTGACCTCGGTCGTGGTGATCCGGATCTGGACGCCGAGGCGTTCCGCGTGCCGGAGTTCCCGCGCCGAGTCGAGCAGCACGCCTGGCCGGTAGACCTTCCTGATCCGCTTGCCGCCCGTCGACTGGATCTCACCCGGCCGCGACGCCGCCCAGGTGTGCAGGTCATTCGCCGCGCACGAGATCTCCTCAGCGCGCGCGAAAAGATGCGCCGTCCTGGCGAACAGCTCCTGCTCGCCGCGTACCACCACTACGTCGTCCACGCCGTCAGTGTCCGCAAGTCGGCAGCATGTTGCCAAATCCAGCGTCGAAAAAAGACCAAAGCGAAGCTGAATCCATGACCAACGCAGCAGAATCCGGCACCTGGAAGCTCGGCGGCTTCACCGTCAACCGGCTTGGTTTCGGCGCGATGCGCCTGATGTTCCGCGACCGCGGCGCCGCGATCGCGGTACTCCGCCGCGCCGTCGAACTCGGCGTCAACCACATCGACACGGCCGCCTTCTATTTCCACGGCCACCTCTCCGCCAACGAGCTCATCAACACCGCTCTGCGGCCGTACCAAGCCGATCTCGTCATCACCACCAAGGTCGGGCCCGGTCGCGACCCGTCCGGCGGCTTCCTCCCGCCCGCGACGCCGGAGCAGCTCAAGGGCCAGGTCGAGGAGAACCTCCGCCAGCTCGGCCGCGAGCACATGGACGTCGTCAACCTGCGCATCGGCGAGGCACTCGAGCGCGGCACCGGCTCGCTCGCCGACCGCTTCGGCGCGCTGGCGGAACTCCGCGAAGCCGGCATGATCCGGGAACTCGGCATCTCCAACGTCGGGCCCGAGCACCTCGAAGAGGCGCTGAAGATCGCACCGGTCGTCTGCGTGCAGAACCAGTACGGCTTCGCCACCCGGCGTGAGGACGACGCGCTCATCGACACCTGCGCGAAGCACGACATCGCGTTCGTCCCGTTCTTCGCGGTCGCCAACACCGCCGAAAACGCCACCATCGACAAGCTCGCGGCGAAGTACGGCGTGACGCCCGCGCAGATCCGGCTCGCGTGGACTCTCCACAAGGGACCGAACGTCCTCGCCATCCCCGGAACGGGTGACCTGACCCACCTGGAGCAGAACATCGCGGCAGGCTCGCTCCGGCTGGCGGCCGAGGACCTCGACACTCTCTGAACTGCGTGAAGAAGCCGCTAAACGGCAACGAAATGAACGGAGTCTGAACCAGCGCCGAACATGTTCCCCGCAGGTGTCACGGCCGTCACGAGAACGCATCCAGTACTAGGCCAATGGGCTACCTACGCGCTTACCATCCTCTCGTGACCGTGCCCGTCTCATTCGCACTGGCCATCGGTGCTTTGGTGGTCGGAGTCGCCATCGGCTTCCTCATCGCCCGCACCCGGACCCAGCGGGCCGAGCGGAAGCCCGAGGGCCCGACCGTCGCCGAGCTGCTGATGCGGCTCGTGCGTTCCTCCAACAACGGTGTCGTCGTGCTCAACAAGTTCGGCGACATGGTGCTGCACAACCCGCGTGCCTACGAGCTCGGCCTGGTGCGGGTCAGCCAGGCCGACCCGAGGGCGCGGCAGGCGGCCGAACAGGTCGTCGAAACCGACGAGCCGATGGAGATCGACCTTTCCCCGCTCGAGGCGCGTGGCCGCCAGCCGGAGGCCGTGCTCGGGCTGGTGCGCCCGCTCGGCGACGGCTTCACCATCGTCGAGGCGGTCGACCACTCCGAGGCGGTCCGGCTGGAGGCCACCCGCCGCGACTTCGTCGCCAACGTCTCGCACGAGCTCAAGACCCCGGTCGGCGCGATCGCGCTGCTCACCGAGGCCGTGCTCGACGCGGCGGAGGACGTCGAAGAGGTGCGCCGGTTCGGCTCCAAGATCCTGCGCGAGTCGACCAGGCTCGGCCAGCTGGTGACCGAGCTGATCGCGCTGTCCCGCCTGCAGGGCGCCGAGCGGCTGCCCGACCTCAACGTGGTCGAGGTCGACGCGGTCGTGCGCGAGGCGCTCGGGCGGACATCCTTGTCGGCCGAATCCGCCGACATCACGGTGACCACCGACTCGGCCAGCGGCCTGCTCGTCGAGGGTGACCGGACTCTGCTGGTCACGGCGCTGTCGAACCTGCTCGAGAACGCCATCGCCTACTCGACCTCCGGCAGCCCGGTGTCGATCAGCAGGCGGCTGGCCGACGGCAACGTCGAGATCGCCGTCACCGACCGCGGCATCGGGATCGCCGAGGACGAGCAGCAACGCGTCTTCGAGCGCTTCTACCGCGCCGACAAGGCCCGTTCGCGCGCCACCGGCGGGACCGGGCTCGGCCTCGCGATCGTCAAGCACGTGGCAGCCAACCACGGTGGATCGGTGGGACTCTGGAGCAGTCCAGGCACCGGTTCGACGTTCACACTGCGGATTCCCGCACATGTCTCGCCGGAACCGGCCACCGGCAAGCAGGTCCCGCCCGCACCGCGGCAGGAGAAGACCCCCGAGCGGACACCCCGGCTCGTGGTGACCGGGCAAGAAGCCCCCGACCATGGAGGAAAGCTGTGACGAGGGTACTCATCGTCGAGGACGAGGAGTCGTTCGCCGACCCGCTCGCCTTCTTGCTGCGCAAGGAGGGCTTCACCGCCGCCGTCGCCGGAACGGGACAGCAGGCGCTGGAGGAGTTCGACCGCAACGGCGCCGACATCGTGCTGCTCGACCTCATGCTGCCGGGGATGAGCGGCACCGACGTGTGCAAGCAGCTCCGCCAGCGTTCGGCGGTGCCAGTGATTATGGTCACTGCCCGCGACAGCGAGATCGACAAGGTGGTCGGGCTCGAACTGGGCGCCGACGACTACGTCACCAAGCCCTACTCGGCCCGTGAGCTCATCGCCCGCGTCCGCGCGGTGCTGCGGCGCGGCGGCGAGCCCGGCGCGGACGGCGAACTGGCCCCGCTGGTGCTGTCGGCGGGACCGGTCCGGATGGACGTCGAACGGCACGTCGTCACTGTTGACGGGGCTGAAGTGTCACTCCCGCTCAAGGAGTTCGACCTCCTCGAGTACCTCCTCCGCAACGTGGGCCGCGTGCTCACCCGAGGGCAGCTCATCGACCGGGTCTGGGGCGCCGACTACGTGGGCGACACCAAGACCCTCGACGTGCACGTCAAGCGGCTGCGGTCCAAGATCGAACCGGATCCCGGCTCACCCCGTCACCTCGTCACCGTCCGCGGACTTGGTTACAAGTTCGAGACCTGAGTTGAAGAACGGGTACCGTAGCCCCCTGTGCGCCTAGGGGTCCTCGACGTCGGATCGAACACCGTCCACCTGTTGGTGGTCGATGCGCATCGTGGTGCGCACCCGACGCCGATGCACTCGGAGAAGGCGGTGCTGCGCCTCGCGGAGCAGATCACCAAGACCGGTGAGCTCAGCAAGGCGGGCGCGGACGACCTGGTCAACGCGGTCGAATCGGCCAAAGCGGCGGCCGTGCGGCTGGGGTGCGAGGACGTCATGGCGTTCGCCACCTCGGCCGTGCGCGAGGCCAAGAACTCGGCGAAGGTGCTGGCCAAGGTGGCCGAGCAGACCGGGGTCGAGCTCAAGGTGCTCTCCGGAGCCGACGAGTCGCGGCTGACTTTCCTCGCGGTGCGCCGGTGGTTCGGCTGGTCGGCAGGCAAGCTGCTGGTGCTCGACATCGGCGGCGGCTCGCTGGAAGTCGCGATGGGCATGGACGAGGAGCCGGAGCTGGCGGTCTCGCTGCCACTCGGCGCCGGCCGCACCACCCGCACCCGGTTCCGGCACGACCCGCCGTCACGCTCCGAGCTCATCGACACCACCACGTGGCTCGACGATCAGCTCGGCGAGCTGGCCGCCAAGGTCACCAAGCTGGGCACCCCCGATCGGGTGGTCGCGACGTCGAAGACGTTCCGATCGCTCGCCAGGCTGACCGGCGCGGCGCCGTCCGCGGCGGGGCCGAGGGCGAAGCGGGTGCTGACCGACACCGCGTTGCGCCAGCTCATCGCCTTCATCTCGCGGATGTCGGCGCATGATCTGGCGTATCTCGAAGGGGTCAGCTCGAGCCGATCCCACCAGCTGGTCGCGGGTGCGCTCGTCGCACAGGCGACGATGAAGGCGTTGTCACTCTCCGAACTCGAAATCTGTCCATGGGCGCTGCGGGAGGGTGTCATCCTTCGACGACTGGATCTCGCGAACGGCGCGGACGAAACTTCGAACACGGATCGTGGCGGTTCGTCGCGTAAATGGACCGGTGGCAGCAGCGCACTGGACTTGGACAGTCAGACACGGGCACGGTGAAGGGGATGGCAGAGGAGAGCGGGAGCGAGCAGCCACAGAAGACGGTGGCCGAACTGCTCGCCCAACACGGAGCGAAGCCCGAAGGCGGGCGTCGGCGGCGTCGTCGTGCCGCCGACGAGGACGAAGCGGTCGAGACGCCGGAGCCGGGTGGCTCGCGGCGCAAGCCGAGCGCGGGTGACACCGGCCCACAGGCGATCATCGACCGGGTCGCCGGTGCCGCCGCGCCGTCACCACAGCAGGCGCCTCCGCAGGCGCCTGGCCGTCGCGCCCAGCAGCCGCCCGAGCAGCAGGCCCCGCCGCGCCAGCGGCAGGACTCCGGGCCGTTCCGGGTCAAGCCGCCGGTGCACCAGGACTCCGGGCAGCTGCCCCGTCCGCAGGACTCGGCCCAGTTGCCGCGCCCGCAGGACTCCGCTCAGCTTCCGCGGCCCCAGGACTCGGCCCAGCTGCCCCGTCCGCAGATGCCGCCACCTCCCGTGGCGCCGCCTCCGGTGCCGCCGCACCCGCAGGACTCCGGGCAGCTCCCGCTGCCGCCGCGTGGCCGTGGGCCGCGCCAGCAGCCTCCGCCGCCGCCCGTCTCGCAGGAGGAGACCCGGCGCCGGATCACCCCGGCCCGCCCGCGTGGCGCCCAGCCACTCCCGCCGGTCCCCGCATTGCCCGCCGACACCGGCGCGCTTTCGTCGCGTTTGGACGGCCTCGACGGTGAGCCGGACGTAGCACCGGCGTCCGGACCCGGACCGGCTCCCGGCGGGATGGGCAGCGGCACCTTCCAGTCGCCGCAGGCCCCGCCCCGGCGGCAGCGGCGTCAGCCTGCCCGGCAGCAGCCGAAGCCGGAGGACTACACCGAGCAGATCCCGACGGTCATCGACGACATCCCGCCCGCCGCCCCGCCGGTGCCGCCCGCCGCGGCCGCCCCGCCGGTGCCGCCCGCCGCGGCCGCACCGCCGGCGCCGGTCGCGGACGAGCCGCCCGCCGGGCTGGCCAGCTGGCGCAAGAAGCGCAAAGCGGTCGCGATGGACGACACCGAGGTCGGTGTCATGCCCGCGGTGCCGCTCGACCAGGAGCCGCAGCTGGACACGTCGCTGCTCGACGGTGGCCCGCCGACCCAGTACTCGACGCCGCCGTCGTTCGCGCCGCAGCGCGCGATGCCGCACGACGACCCGTTCGACGACGAGCCGCTCGACCTGAACGCGCCCCCGGGCCGTCTCGACGACCAGTACGACTACGACGACGACCCGCTGGTCGACGACTACGAGGATGAGTACGAAGACGAGCCCGTCGCCGACGAAGAGCCGCCGCCGGCCGAGGAAGAAGGCTCAGCAGGCAAGCAGTGGCTCGCGCTGGCGTGGCAGCTCGCCGCCGGTGTCATCGGCGGCGCCGCCGTCTGGCTCGGCTTCAACTGGCTGTGGGTGAAGCTGCCGGCCGCCGCGCTGGTCGCCGCGCTGCTGGTGGTCGTCGGCCTGGTCTGGATCGTGCGGAAGATCCGCCGCGCCGAGGACCTGCAGACCACGGTGCTCGCCGTGCTGGTCGGACTGGTCGTGACCGTCTCACCCGCCGCGCTGCTGCTGTTGTCCAGATAGGACCATGGCTGCGTGACTGAACCATCTCGGGTGCCGGTCGGCCTGTCGACGGCTTCGGTGTGGCCGGTGCGCGCCGGCACGGCGTTCGAACTGGCCGCCGACCTCGGCTACGACGGGGTCGAGGTGATGGTCTGGGCCGACCCGGTCAGCCAGGACGTCTCCGCGCTGCGCCGCTGGTCGCGACGCACCGGCGTGCCGGTGCTCTCCGTCCACTCGCCATCGCTGCTGATCACGCAGCGGGTCTGGTCGCCGGACCCGGTGATCCGGCTGCGGCGCACCGTCGACGCCGCGACCGACCTCGGCGCGCGCACGGTCGTCGTGCACCCGCCGTTCCGCTGGCAGCGCCGCTACGGCGACGCGTTCGGCGACCTGGTCGACGAGCTGGAAGACGCCAGCGGCATCGAGATCGCCGTCGAGAACATGTTCAAGGTGCGCCCGCCCGGCGGCTCGCGGACTTCGCGGGTGTCCGCGTTCCGGCCGTCGATCGACCCGACCGACGTCGGCTTCCGGCACTACACGCTCGACCTGTCGCACACCGCGGCCGCCGGCATGGACGCGCTGGCGCTGGCCGAGCGGATGGGCGAGGGCCTCACGCACGTCCACCTCGCCGACGGGACCGGCATTCCCAAGGACGAGCACCTGGTGCCCGGCCGCGGCGGCCAGCCCTGCGCGGAATTGCTGGAGAAGCTGGTCAGCAATGGTTTCAGCGGGCAGATCGTGCTGGAGATCAACACCAGGCACGCCACCGGGCAGGCGCAGCGCGCGGCCGAACTGGCCGAGTCACTGCTGTTCGCGCGGCTCCACCTGGGACAGTGAGAAGTTCACGCGTTTCATGACACTGTCGTGGGTGCCTCCATTTCGCACCCGTGAACACGTAAAGTCCCGTGCGTGAGACCGCTGCGATCGTCGCTATCCGAAACCCGAATGAAACGATTCGTAGCCGGGCGGAGAGCGCCGGGTAGCCGGGTGGATATCCTCAGCGAGCGCGCGAGCACCCCCGCGCGCAACCTGGTGGAGGGGGGCGCGACCGTGCGTCTGCACGTGCCTTGCGTAGATCGTCTTCGGTGCTCGTCCGCGCTGGTCAGCGTTAGGTGAGCCCGCTCGACGACACCGCCACGTCCTTCGACGCGGCGAATACGGTGCGGTCGATGGGTGATGGGACGTTCACCGCCGACCTCAGGCTCGAATGGTCCATCGGCGGCCACCCGCACGGCGGCTTCCTCATGGCATTGCTCGCGAAGGCGGCGCTCGCCGTGCTCCAGGAGCGTGGTGAGCCGCCCGCCGACCCGCTCGCGGTGAGCGCCGAGTTCCTGCGCCCGCCCGCGATCGGCCCGGTGCTGCTGCGCACGGACGTCCGCAAGGTGGGCAGGCGCGCGACCGTGGTCTCGGTCGGGCTGGAGCAACGCGGCCGCAGCTGCGTCGAAGCCAGGGTGACCGCCGGCCGGTTGCCGATGCGCCGTCCGGAGTGGACGGAGCTGCCCGCGATGCCGGTCGAACCGCCCGCCAGCGCGATCGCGATCGCGGGCGACACCGCCGAAGGCACGTTCAACCTGGCCAAGGGCTGCGACGTGCGCCTCGACCCCGCCACGGTGGGATATCTGGCCGGCCGCACCGGTGACCCGCCCAGGATCAAGCTGTGGGTCCGTCCTCGCCACGGCCTGGCCGATCCCTATTTCGCGCTGGTCGCAGGCGACGTGAACCCGCCTGTCGTGTTCAACCTCGGCCGGTTCGGGTGGGCGCCGAGCGTGCAGCTGACCGCGCTGCTGCGCACGCGCCCGGCGCCCGGCTGGCTGCGGGTGATCGTGGACTGCCGTTCGGTGCACGAGTCCTGGTTCGACTCGGACGCCATGGTGATCGACTCACAAGGCCGCTTGGTCGCCCAAGCCCGTCAGCTGGGACTGGCACCGGCGCCGGGGGCTTGAGACCGCGTGTTTGGATGGTCGGCATGAGCGTTATCGCGTTGCTGGGTGCCGGAAAAATCGGAGAGGCGCTGCTCTCGGGGCTGCTGCACGGCGGCACGAGTGCCGACGACCTGCTGTTCACCGAGCGATATCCGGCGCGGGCCGCCGAGCTGACCGAGAAGTACGGCGTGCACGGCGTCTCCGTGCCAGAGGCGGCGAAGCGTGCCGACGTGCTGATCGTCGCCGTGAAGCCGCAGGACATCGACCCCGTGCTCGACGAGCTCGCGCCGCTGCTCGGGCCCGACTCGCTGGTCGTCTCGCTGTGCGCGGGCCTGCCGACCGCGCTGTACGAGCGCAGGCTGGCCGACGGTGTGCCGGTCGTGCGTGTGATGCCCAACACGCCGATGCTGGTCGGCGAGGCGATGAGTGCGATGTCACCCGGCAAGCACGCGACGGCCGCGCACCTGGCCGTCGTCCGGGAGCTGCTGGAGCACGTCGGCAAGGTCGTCGAGGTGCCGGAGTCGCAGCAGGACGCGGTGACCGCGCTCTCAGGCTCCGGGCCCGCGTACTTCTTCTTCCTGGTCGAGGCGATGATCGACGCCGGAATCCTGCTCGGACTGCCGCGCGCCCTGTCCGAGAGCCTGATCGTCCAGTCGGCCGTCGGCGCCGGCAAGATGCTCGCCGAGTCCGGCGAACATCCGGTCATCCTGCGCGAGGCGGTCACCTCGCCGGCGGGCACGACCATCAACGCCATCCGTGAGCTGGAGAAACACGGCGTCCGCGCGGCACTGCTGGCCGCCATCGAAGCCGCGCGCGACCGCTCGGTCGAGCTGGGCAAGGCCCACGAAACCCCCTGACCAGGCCGGGAAAAAAATCCCAATGTGGCTTTCGTCAGGTTTCAGCCTCCCAATGTGGCGTTCGTCAGCTCAGAGCTGACGAATGCCACATTGGGATTTTTTTGGGCGGCCAGGGCGGCATTCGGGGGACGCCAGGAATATTGGCTAGTGCAAATGGGGCAGGTCAGGGGCCCATACCGGTGACTGGCGTCGCATTAGTCCCACGAGTCCCGCTACTCTCACGAGAGCACGTGCGTGTCGGTACCGCCGGTGGGGAAGCCGCGCGGCGCGACACGTGTCGAAGGATCGGTGAATCATGCCGCCGAACAAGAAGGAGGACGTGCCCGCAGTCGGGCAGGTCCAGTTCCTGACGGTCGCCGAGGTGGCCACGCTCATGCGGGTCTCCAAGATGACCGTTTACCGCCTGGTGCACTCGGGCGAGCTGCCGGCCGTTCGCGTCGGCAAGTCGTTCAGAGTGCCTGAGAAAGCAGTGCACACCTACCTCGAAGGGGCATACTTCGACGTAGGTTGAGTGATCGGCGGGCCCGAACGCGGGCCCGCCGACTCAGTCGTGGACAGGCGCGGGTAACCTGGAAGACCGCTCGTGCCTGTGCGCTCCAACCGTTGGACGCTGCGCCGGGCAGCGTTACCGACGACGACCTAAGGAGCGCCCGTGGGCTCTGTGATCAAGAAGCGCCGCAAGCGCATGTCGAAGAAGAAGCACCGCAAGTTGCTTCGTCGCACTCGGGTGCAGCGTAGGAAGGCTGGCAAGTAGCCTTCGGCTGCAGAAGCTCGGGTATGGCCCGTCCAGCACTTGGACGGGCCATTCTCTGTTTGCGGGACCGCCTGCCCCCATTCGAGTGACGTCACGAAACGTTTGCCTGGTGGGCGAGTTAATAGCATGTAAGACGTCTCGGGACCATGCCTAATGAGCGGTAACATCCTGAGGGCGTCGGCGCGATGCTTCCAGTGAGTGCAGGTTCGCGCACCTCGGGTGACTGAGCCCGTGAAGATCGAAAAAAGCCCTAATCGCCGTAGGGAGACTCATGCCGTCCAACATCGTGCTCGTGACCGGGGTCGGTGGGGAGCTGGGCGGAAAACTGCTGGCCAGGCTCGGTAACAACCCCGACTTCGAGCGGGTCATCGGCGTGGACACCACTCCGCCGGCGAAATCCGTGCTGCAGCGAATGGGGCACGCCGAGTTCGTGCGTGCGGACATTCGCAATCCGCTGATCGCGAAGGTGATCAGCAGCGCCAAGGTCGACACGGTCGTGCACGCGTCGACGACCGCGCATCCGGCAGGCCCCAGCCGCCGGCTGGCGATCAAGGAAGTCAACGTCATCGGCACCATGCGCCTGCTGGCCGCGTGCCAGCGCTCGCCGCTGGTGCGCAAGCTGGTGGTCAAGTCCACCGCCGCCGTCTACGGCGCCAGCTCGCGCTCGCAGGCCGTGTTCACCGAGGATTCAGAGCTCATCCCGGCGGATTCCAGCGGCTACGCCAAGGACGCCGTGGAGATGGAAGGCTATGTCCGAGGTTTATCTCGGCGCAGGCCGGATATCACTGTCACCATGGCCCGCTTCATCAATCTCATCGGGCCGGAGGTCGACACCGTGCTCGCGAGGTACTTCGCCTTGCCAGTGGTCCCGACGGTGTTCGGTTTCGACGCCCGCATCCAGCTCCTGCACTCGGCGGACGCGCTGGCAGTGCTCGAGCTGGCGACTGTCCATGACAAGCCCGGCGTGTTCAACGTCGGTTCGGACGGCGTGATGACGCTGTCTCAGATGATCCGCCGCGCGGGCAGGCTCGAACTGCCGATGCCGCGTGGCGTGCTGCCGTCGATCGGGAAGGTGCTGCGCGGCGCTCGCGTCGTCGACTTCTCGGCCGATCAGGTGCGGCTGCTGAACTTCGGGCGGGTCGTGGACACCACGCGGCTCAAGAAGGAGTTCGGCTACACCCCGCGCTGGACGACGCGCGAGGCGTTCGACGACTACATCCAGGGCCGTGGCATCAGGCCCGTCCTGGACGGGGGCCTGCTGGCGGGACTGGCGGGCAAAGTGATGACCGCGGCGGCCACCGGCCAGTCGGCCACGCGGTGAAACCCGAGCGAGACCCGCACAAGGAAAGCGAGGCGGACAAAGTGAGCAGTGCCGAAGCACAGGTCATCCCGCTGCACGGACCGGGGAGAGAGAAGCCGAGGGACACCGTCGAGGTGCCCGCGGAGAAGCTCGCCGAAGCGGATGAGGCTGAACGGCTGCTCCAAGCCCCGGTCGTCAACTTCCCGACCGCGGCCGCCGCGCCGGTGCGGCAGCCGGAGGTCTCCGAGCTGCCCGAGGCGCTGGCGGAGGCGATCGCGTTCGTGCGCAGCAGGCTGACGGGTGATTACACCGTCGACGAGTTCGGCTTCGACGCCGAGCTCACCGAGACACTGATGCTCCCGCCACTGCGCGCGCTGTACCAAAAATGGTTCCGTGTAACGACTTACGGCGTGCACAACCTGCCGGTCGACGGCGGCGCGCTGCTCGTCTCCAACCACTCGGGCACCTTGCCGATCGACGCGCTGATGACCGCGGTCGCCGTCCACGACGAGCACCCGAAGCACCGCCACATGCGCGGCCTCGGCGCCGATCTGGTCTTCAAAGTGCCGTTCATCGGATCGTTCGCCCGCCGCATCGGTCAGACACTGGCCTGCAACGCCGACGCCGAGCGCCTGCTCTCCAAGGGTGAACTGGTCGGCGTGTGGCCGGAAGGCTTCAAGGGCATCGGGAAGCCGTTCTCGGCTCGCTACAAGCTGCAGCGGTTCGGGCGGGGCGGTTTCGTGTCGGCGGCGTTGCGCACCGGTGTGCCGATCATCCCGGTCTCCGTGGTCGGCGCCGAGGAGATCTACCCGAAGATCGGGGACGTGAAGGTGCTCGCGCGCATGCTCGGGCTCCCGTACTTCCCGATCACGCCACTGTTCCCGCTCTTCGGCCCGCTCGGCGCGATCCCGCTGCCGACGAAGTGGACGATCGAATTCGGCGAGCCGATCCAGACCGACTCGTACTACCCGGGCGCCGAAGAGGACCCGATGCTGGTCTTCAACCTGACGGACCAGGTGCGCGAGTCCATCCAGCAGACGCTCTACCGCCGTCTCTCCCAGCGCCAAGGCATCTTCCGCGGCTGACGGGTCGTGAGTGTTCCCGACGGCTCTAACCGTCGGGAACACTCACGAGCCGGAAGTCGGGCTAGCGGCGACGGTAGGCGAGGCCCGCGGCGACCGCGCCGGCGAGTGCTCCGGCGCCGAGCACCGAGGGCACACCGATCTTGGCTGCCTTGCGGCCGGTGCGGAAGTCGCGGATCTCCCAGCCGCGGGCGCGGGCGACGTCGCGCAGGCCCGCGTCGGGGTTGACCGCGACCGCGGTGCCGACCGCCGAGAGCATCGGGACGTCGTTCTGGGAGTCCGAGTAGGCCGTGCAGCGGCGCAGGTTCAGGCCCTCGCGTGAGGCGAGCGCGCGGACGGCGTGTGCCTTGGCGCGGCCGTGGAGCAGGTCGCCGACGAGACGCCCGGTGTAGACGCCGTTCTCGGTCTCGGCGACCGTGCCGAGCGCGCCGGTGAGGCCGAGGCGGCGCGAGATGATGGCCGCGAGTTCGATCGGGGTCGCGGTGACGAGCCATACGCGCTGGCCCGCGTCGAGGTGCATTTGCGCGAGCGCGCGGGTGCCGGACCAGATCTTGTCGGCCATCAGCTCGTCGTAGATCTCTTCGCTGATCTCGGTCAGCTCCGCGACCGTTCGTCCGGCCACAAAGGACAGTGCCTGCTCGCGGTGTGTCTTGATGTCTTCCTTGTTCTCGCGGCCGCCGACGCGGAATTTCACCTGCTGCCACATGAAACCGGCGAGATCGGCGGTGGTGAAGAACTTGCGCGCGGCGAGACCGCGTGCGAAGTAGAAGATCGACGCGCCCATCATCATGGTGTTGTCGACGTCGAAGAAGGCGGCGGCTGTCAGGTCCGGCGGAGCCGGCGGGGTGGGCGGCAGCGCCAGTCCCGCGGCTTCCATCGCGACGGCGGCGTCAGCCGACGCCTCGCCCGCGAGAGTGGCGAGCCGTTCGAGTTCCTGACTCTTGTCCTTGCCACGCCAAGATGACACGCACACCGCCTCAGGTCGGAAGAACCGGTCCTGTGCACAGAGTAGCGACCACGGAACCTGGCTCGCGTCAAGCCTAGGGAATGATGATAGGCGGCAGGCCAGGCAACAAGGGTGGCAACGAGATCAACGGCGGCTGACTTGTCGTCGGTATCGGCAGCGGCGGCAACTGCGTCGGCAGGATCGGCGGCGGGATCACCGGAGGCGGCTTCGCCGCGCTGCCGGACGGCGGCGCACCGGCGCTGGTCGGGCGCGACACCCCGGACGACGGCGAGCCCGTCGACGTCAGCACCGAGGTCGGCACGGTCGGCGTCTGCTCTGGCTCGTTGGGGTTGGGCGGCGGCTTCGACGGCGCCTGCTCGCAGACGCCGGTCGCGGGCAGCATGCCGAGTTCGTCAGCCAGGCCCGTGGTGATCTGGTAGCAGTTCAGCCGCCCGGAAAGGTCCGTAGCCCGCCGCTCGACCTTCAACAGCGTCGGGTCGGCCGCGGCGAGCCTGCCCGTGTGCTGACGGGCCCAGTCCCGCAGTTGCGTCAGCAGGACTTGACCGCCGTTGGCCGTGGCGAACGCGGTCAGCTGCGTGACGCCTTGGCGTGCTTCGGTCTCGAAGTCGGCGAGGCCTTCACTGAAGGCGGGGGTGGCGGGAGTCAGCCGGGTCAGCTCGTTGAGCCGGTTGGTGGCGAACTCGAGGTGCTTCTCGGCCTTCTCCTGCTCGCCGAAGGTGAGCCCGAGCTCGGCCTGCTCGCCCGCGAGCTTCATCGTGTAGAGCGCGTCGCCAGGCAAAGCGTCCTTCGACATGACCATGCTCAGCCCGCCGAGCGCGATCGCCACCGTCGCGGCCGCCACGAGCACGCGGGTCATCATGCGCGGGGCGCGCGACGGCTCCGGCTCCTCGTCGGGCGGCGTGAGCCTGCCGACGATCTCCGCGCGGATGCGGCGCTTGGTCTCCGCGTCCGGCGTGCCTGCCGCGCCGAGTGAACGGAGGCTGCCGATCAACGCGAGTTCGGCGCCGAACTCGCCGGCTTCCGAGGGGTCGTCGAGGGCGCGAGCGAACCTTTCGCCCTCGTCGCGCTCACGCCTCAAGTTCCGCACTCCGACTCCATCACCGGTCACAGTCGGAATGAGAACGATCCGGAGTACCCCGGAGTTACGGCTACTGGAAAGTAGATAAATAGTGCTAACGAATGCCGGTCGGCAGCAGCTGGGCCAGCCTGCGGACGGCCCGGTGCTGCAATGCCTTGATGGCGCCTTCGTTGCGGCGCATGATCTGCGCGGTCTCGGCGACCGACAGGCCCTGCATGAAGCGCAGAATGATGCATTCGCGCTGGTCATCGCCCAGTTCGGCGACGCACTTGAGCAGCTCGGTCCTGGTCGCGCGGGTGATCGCTTCCTGCTCGGGGCCCGGCTGGCCCTGCACCGTCGGCTCGGTGACCTCGTCGGTGACGACCTCGAGGCGGAAGCGGCTGGACTTCACGTGGTCCAGGATCAGGTTGCGCGCGATGGTGACGAACCAGGCGCCGACGTCACGGCCCTGGTAGCTGACCGAGGTGATGCGCCGCAGCGCGCGCAGGAACGTCTCGCTGGTGACGTCCTCGGCCAGGTCGCGGTCGCCGAGCCGAAAGAGCACATAGCGGTAGACCACGTCGACGTAGCGGTCGTAGAGCAGGCCGAACGCGCCCGAGTCGCCCTTCTGGGCGGCCGTGACGAGTTCCCACGCCTCGGTCTTCGCGAGTTCCGGATCTTTCTTGGGAGTGGCCTTGGCAGCAGAACGCCTGATGATGTGCCCTGCCACCAGTGCGGCGGGTCCACGCATCGCGGCGACTTGCAGGCTCATCTCGAGGCACCTCCGGCGGGCTCGCCACTGTAGTCAATGCCCCCGAGTCCCCGCAGGGAGTCTTGACCTGTGCGGACTGCTTCGTCAACAGCGGTCACGGTGACTCCCTTTCTGACCCTGAGTGAGCAATGACACTCGGGTCCGCTTCGGCAGCATACGTGTTGTTACCGGGAAGTAGGTAGTGGTGTCCAGCTTGCGGAGATGCGACGGAGCGCGCGTATCCCCATGACGGGGGAGGAGATGACAAACTGGCAACGGTCCTCCACGCCGAACCACGGGAGTCGATTTGAGCGTCTCGCAGCTGCTTGCCCACGCCGGGGACAACTGGCCGGACGATGTCGCGCTCATCGAGACGGGCACCGGCGGCACGCTCACCTGGGCACAGTTCGACGCCGCCGCGAACGGGCTGGCGGCGCGGCTGATCGCGGCGGGCGTCGAGCCAGGTGACCGGGTCGCGCTGCGGCTGCCGACCTCGCCGGATTTCGCGGTCTCGTTCTTCGCCGCGCTGCGGGCGGGCGCGATCGTCGTGCCCATCTCGCCGCAGGCACCCGGCCCGGAGCTGCTCCAGCTGCTGGAGCACAGCGGCGCGAAGCTGGTCGTCGAGCGCGAGCCATTTGACGGACTGCCCGCCGAAGTCTCGTCCGTCGCGCCCAGCGTCGAGCCCGGGGAGCCGGTCGACGTCGGCCGGACCGGCGAGGACATAGCGGTCATCTCGTACACCTCAGGCACCACCGGCCCGCCGCGCGGCGTGATGCTGTCGCATCGCGCGCTGCGCGCGAACGTCGACCAGGTGCTGCAGGCCGGGCCGGGCACGCTGGAGTGGGCCGACCGGATTCTGATCACCATTCCGCTGTTCCACGTCTACGGCTTGGGCCCCGGCCTGCTGACCGCCATCGCCGTCGGCGCGACCGTGGTGTTCGCCGAGCGCTTCGAGGCGAAGCGCACGCTCGCGGACTGCGCGACGCATCGCGTGACCGCGATCGCGGGCGTCCCGACCATGTACGCCGAGTTCGCCGCGCTGCCCGCCGAAGACCTGGCCACCGGGCTGGCGACCGTCCGCAGGCTCACCTCGGGCGCCGCGCCGCTGCACCCGAAGGTGCTCGCCGCGATCCGCCAGGCGACCGGGCTGGGCGTGTTCGAGGGCTACGGGCTCACCGAATGCGCGCCGGTGGTCACTTCCACGCTGGTCACGGGCTACCCGAAGCCGGGGTCGGTCGGCAGGCCGCTGCCTGGCATCGAACTGCGGCTGGTCGACAGCGACGGCAAGCCCGAGCTGCCCGAAGACGAGGACGACCCGTTCGAAGACGGCTCCGGGACCGGGCTCGTCGCGGTCCGCGGCGCGAACCTGTTCTCCGGGTACTGGCCGGACGGCGACCACGGGCCGGACGAGGAGGGCTGGTTCCGCACCGGCGACGTCGGCTACCTCGACACCGACGGCGATCTGCACCTGGTCGACCGCGCGAACGACCTGATCATCGTCAACGGTTTCAACGTCTATCCGACCGAGGTCGAGAACATCATCAACGAGCTCCCGGAGGTCATCGAGGCCGCCGTGGTCGGCGTCGTCGACGAGCGGACCGGCGAGGCGGTCAAGGCCGTCGTCGTGCCCGCGCCGGGTGCCGCGCTGTCCGAGCAGCAGGTGATCGAGCACGTCGCGGCCAAGGTCGCCGGGTACAAGGTGCCGAGGACCGTGGAATTCGTGGACGACCTGCCGCACTCGTCGACCGGGAAACTCAGGCGTATCAAGCTACGCTGAAACCATGTCGCACCAGGTCACGGTGATGAGCCGGAAAGGTTGCTCCGCCTGCGTCAAGGCGGAGGAGGACGTCGCGCGGATCTGCGCCGAGCTCGGCGTGGAGTGGACGACCGCCGACGTCGACAGCGACCCGGAATGGCGTGCCGAGTACGGCGACCGGGTTCCGGTGATCCTGGTCGACGGTGACGAGCACAGCTACTGGTCGGTGGACGAGCCGCGGCTCCGCAAAACACTGAAATGAGCGTCGCGAAGCGACTCCGTTGAGGGTGGCGGTGGGAGACGGGAGGGCGTAAGCGAGCCGTAAGGCGCTCTGGCCAACCGGGACGGCACTCCGCTCCGAAGATGGGAGTGTGAGTGATCTGAAAACGAACTCCCGGCTGCTGCCGATACCGCTCGGCGCGTTGGCGGGCGTGCTGGCCGCGGTCGCCGCGTTGGCCGCCGGGCACCTGGTCGCGGCCTTCGTCGGGCTGAACGCGTCGCCGTATCTCGCGGTCGGCAACGCGGCGATCGACCTGACGCCGCTGCCGGTGAAGACCTGGGCCGTCGACACGTTCGGCACCGCCGACAAGGCCGTGCTGCTGACCGGGATGGCGCTGGTGATGCTGCTGGCGGCGTGCCTGGCCGGCGTGCTCTCCCGGCGCAAGCCGTTGGCGGGGCAGATCATCGTCGGGTTGTTCGGCGTCGCGGGCATCGCGGCCGTGATGAGCAGGCCCGATCTGGGGCAGCTGGCGATACTCGCGCCGTTCGTGAGCGTTCTTGTCGGTGTCGGGGTGTTCACTTGGCTGCATCGGATCTTGCTCCCGCAGACCTACGCCGAGCCCGCGGAGGGCACGACCCGACGCAAGTTCCTGATCACCGGGGCCGGAGTCGCGGTCGGCGCCGGAGTCGCGGGTCTGGCCGGGCAGTCGATCGGGGCTTCGAAGGATGCCGAAGGCTCGCGCGCGACCGTCGGCAAGCTCGTCGCCGCGCGCACCGCGCCGCCGATCCCGGCGGACGCGGACTTCGCCAAGTTCGGCACGCCGCGGTTCCTGACCATGGCGCCCGAGCAGTTCTACAAGATCGACACCGCGCTGGTGGTGCCGCAGGTACGCATCGAGGATTGGAGCCTGAAGATCCACGGGATGGTGGATCGGGAGATCACCTTCTCCTACTCGGACATCCGCAACCGGCCGCTCGTCGAGCGGGTGGTCACGCTGACCTGCGTGTCCAACGAGGTCGGCGGGAACCTGATCTCCACCGGCAAGTTCATCGGCGTCGACCTGGCCGATCTGCTCAACGAGGCAGGCGTCAAACCCGGCGCCGAGCAGCTGTTCTCGACCAGCGTCGACGGCTGGACCGCCGGCACGCCCGTGCCGATCATGCTCGATCCGAACCGCGGCGCGATGCTCGCCATCGGCATGAACGACGAGCCGCTGACCGTCGAGCACGGTTTCCCGGCGCGGCTCGTGGTGCCGGGGCTGTACGGGTACGTGTCGGCCACGAAATGGGTCACCGACTTGGAATTGACCACCTGGGCCGATCGCCAGGCCTACTGGCTCAAGCGTGGCTGGGGCCAGTTCGGGCCGATCAAGACGGAGTCGCGGATCGATCGCCCGAGCGGGTTCGCCCAGGTGGGCACCGGCCCGCTGCGGGTGTCCGGCATCGCGTGGGCGCAGCACACCGGCATCGAGCGCGTCGAGGTCAGGCTGAACCAGGGCGCGTGGCAGCAGGCCATGCTCTCCGCCGAGGTGACGAAGGATGCCTGGCGCATGTGGTGGCTCGACGTGGACGTCCCGAAGGGGACGCATCAGCTGTTCGTCCGTGCGACCGATCAGGCCGGATACACGCAGACCGAAGCGCGTGCCGACGTGGTTCCCGACGGCGCGACCGGCTGGCATTCCGTCTCGCTCGACGCCCGCTAGGGGTCGTGAGTGTTTTGACCGGTTAGAACCGGCCGTACCACTCACGACCAAAATAATTCCAATCCACTTCCGCACCGGCGGCGAATACCTCCTGTCCGTGAGATTTCCCCTTCCCCGGCTGGAGTGATGCGCAGTGAAGAATGTTCGTGGTGTCGTCGGAATCGCCATCGGATCCGCTTTCGCGCTGAGTGCCTGCAGCATGGGCGGCACCACGTCGAACTCCGCACCGGCCCCGGCGCCACCGCCGGCGGCAGCGCCTGCCTCGGCTTCGTCTTCGGCGGCTTCGGGCAGCGACGGCGTCACGACCAACGCCGACGTGTTCGGTCCAGCCTGCGCCAAGCTGCCGACCGGCAACGCGCCAGGCAGCCTCGACTCCATGGGCCCGCAGCCCGTCGGCAGCGCGGCCAGCACGAACCCGCTGCTCAAGAAGCTGGTCGCGGCCGTCACCGCGGCCAACCTGGTCGACCCGCTCAACTCGGCGCCCGGCATCACGGTGTTCGCGCCTGCCGACGACGCGTTCAAGGCATTGGGTGACGCGAAGTTCACGGAATTGGCGAACAATCCGGCGAAGCTCGCGCCCATTCTCAAATACCACGTCGCGAGCAAGCGTTATGACGCGAAAGGCCTCGCGGACGAGGTTTCCATCGACACTTTGGACACCGAAGGCGGCCCGCTGAAAATCGAAGGTTCCGGCGAGAACATCACCGTCAACGGCAACCCGATTCTCTGCGGCAACATCCCGACCAAGAACGCGACGGTCTTCGTGATCGGCAAGGTACTCACCCCGGGCACCAACAAGTCCTGACGGCCGGATCCCCCAGGGGTCGTGAGCGTTGCGGGCGGTTCTGGCCGTTCGGAACGCTCACGACCCCTGCGTGGCGTTCGTCATGCCGCCGACCTGTGACTTTGTGCCTGCGTTCACAAGTGGCTACCGTAGACGCATCGGCCCCGTGCGGCGCCCGGATCGAACCGGAAGACGCTCGCCGGGTCAAGAGTCAGTTTTTGCGTTTTCGGTGAGGAGAACCGCGTGGTGTCACAGCGAGGCCGGCGCAACGGGGCCGCGGTGGCCGCCGGCACGCCGGACGCGGACAACGCGCCGACAGCCGAGATGCCCGCGGTGACCGTCGAGGCCGACCCGGTACGCGCCCGCTCGATCCCCGAGGCCGCCGTCGCCAGGCTGGCCGTCTACCTGCGGGTGCTGTCCGGGATGTCGGACCAGGGCGCGACCACGGTCGCCAGCGAGGAGCTGTCCGCGGCCGCCGGGGTCAACTCCGCCAAGCTGCGCAAAGACCTGTCCTACCTCGGTTCGTACGGCACGCGCGGCGTCGGTTACGAGGTCAGCGTGCTCATCGAGGAGATCGAGCGGATTCTCGGGCTGACCCGCAAGCACAAGGTCGCCGTGGTCGGTATCGGTAACCTCGGCCACGCGCTGGCCAACTACGGCGGGTTCCCCGGCCGCGGCTTCCCCGTCGAGGCGCTGTTCGACCTCGACCCCGACCTGATCGGCATCCCGGTCGGCGGCATCCCGGTCTCGCACCTCGAGGACATCGCCGCGGTGTGCGAGGAGCGGGAGATCTCCATCGGTGTCATCGCCACCCCGCCGACCGCGGCGCAGTCCGTCTGCGATCGCCTGGTCGCGGGTGGCGTGCAGTGCATCCTCAACTTCGCCCCAGTAGTACTTCAAGTGCCATCGCATATAGAAGTACGCAAGGTCGACCTGGCCGTCGAGTTGCAGATCCTGTCCTTCCACGTGGCACGGCGGGCCGACGCGGAACTCGGAGCGAACGGAACCGGGAACGGGTACGTGATTCAGACATGAGCATTCTTGCTGTCGGCCTGTCCCACCGCAGCGCCGAACTCACCACACTCGAGCGCGTGGCCATCGCGCCCCACAACCAGGGCAAGGTCCTGCACCAGCTGCAGCAGGCGCCGCACGTCAGCGAGGTCATGCTCGTCTCGACCTGCAACCGCACCGAGGTCTACGCGGTCGTCGAAACCTTCCACGGTGGCCTGGGCGACGTCACGGACGTGCTGGCCGCGCAGGCCGGGATGGACCAGACCGACCTCTACGACAGCCTGTACGTGCACTACGCGGGCGCCGCCGTCGAGCACGTGTTCAACGTCGCGTCCGGGTTGGACTCGATGGTCGTCGGCGAGACCCAGATCCTCGGCCAGGTGCGATCGTCCTATGCGGAGGCTCGCGAGGCCGGCACCGTCGGCCGGACGCTGCACGAGCTGATCCAGACCACGCTGCGCGTCGGCAAGCGGGTCCACACCGAGACCGGACTTGACGCACTCGGTGCCTCGGTCGTGTCCGAATCCTTGGCGGCCGCCGGTGATCTGACCGGTGCGCACGCGCTGATCGTGGGCGCCGGTTCGATGGGCGCGCTGTCCGGTTCGCACCTGCGCAAGGCCGGTGTCGGCGGGATCACCGTCGTCAACCGCACCCAGGTCAACGCCGAACGCCTCGCCGCGTCGATCACCGAGAACGGCGTGCCGGCGAGCGCGATGCCGATGAGCGAACTCGCCGCCGCCGTCGCGAAGGCCGACGTCGTCGTCGCGTGCACCGGCTCGCAGGACGCGGTGGTGACTCTCGAGCATCTCGTGGCGCGCACCAAGCCGGTCGTCATCTGCGACCTCGGGCTCCCGCGTGACGTGGACCCGGCGGTGACGAGCGTCGCCGGTGTGACGCTGGTCGACCTCGAGACCGTCCAGCGCCGCATGCACGACGCGGGCACCCCGACCACGGAGAAGCAGAAGGCCCGCGCCGCAGGCATCGTGCTCGACGAGGTGCGCGAGTACCTCGCCGGTCAGCGCAGCGCCGAGGTTACCCCGACCGTCACCGCGCTGCGCCGCCGCGCGGCCGAGGTGGTCGACGCCGAACTGCTCCGACTGGACAACCGCCTGCCGGACATGGATGTCGCGGTGCGCGAAGAAGTGGGCCGCACGGTGCGCCGCGTGGTCGACAAGCTGCTCCACGCGCCGACCGTGCGTGTCAAGCAGCTGGCCGCCGAGACGGCCGACACCGATTACGCCAACGCGCTGCGTGAGCTGTTCTGCCTCGATCCGCAGGCCCCCGCCGCGGTCGCCAGCCCCACAGCACCACCGACTGTGAATCCGAAAGCAGACAAGTGAGCCGAGTAATCAAGATCGGGACGCGCGGGAGCAAGCTCGCACTCGCGCAGACCGGAACGGTCGCCGACGCCCTGCGCGCGACCGGCGCCGAAGTCGAACTCGTCACCGTGACCACGCCCGGTGATGTTTCGAGCGCGCCGATTCCCACGATCGGGGTCGGGGTGTTCACCTCCGCGCTGCGCGACGCGCTGCTGGCAGGCGACGTCGACGTGATCGTCCACTCCTACAAGGACCTGCCGACCGCGCCGCACGAGGGCATTTCGCTGGCCGCCGTGCCGCCGCGCGAGGACCCGCGCGACGCGCTGATCGCCCGTGACGGCCTCACTCTCGGTGAGCTGCCGCCAGGGTCCAAAGTGGGCACCGGGTCGCCTCGGCGCACCGCGCAGCTGCAGGCGCTGGGCCTCGGTTTGGAAATCGTGCCGATTCGCGGCAACATTGACACCCGCATGGGCAAGGTCTCGAGCGGCGAGCTGGATGCCGTCGTCCTCGCCCGTGCCGGACTGGTGCGGATCGGCCGCGGCGACGCGATCACCGAGACGCTCGACCCGATCCAGATGCTTCCCGCGCCGGCGCAGGGTGCGCTGGCGGTGGAATGCCGGTCGGCCGATGTGGACACCGAGCACCTGCTCCGGTCCACATTGGACGATGAAACGACCAGGGTGGCCGTTGCCGCCGAGCGCTCGCTGCTGGCGGCGCTCGAGGCGGGCTGCAGCGCCCCGGTCGGAGCTTTGGCGGAAGTCGTCGAGGACCTGGACGCCGAGGGCGCGGTCATCGAACGGATTTCGCTGCGCGGCACCGCTGCCGCCGAGTTCGAGGGTGGAGCGGTGGACATGCTGCGAGCCTCCGCGCTCGCGGAAAAGACTGAAGCGGTAGAGCTCGGCCGGACGCTGGCCGCCGAGCTGCTGGACCTGGGAGCCGGAGCGCTCTCGGGACCGGGCCGCACCAACCAGTGAGACGCTGAAAGATCCGGCCGGGATGGACTACGGCCGCTTACGAGGAGAAACGCAAACGATGACCCCCGCGCGTAAGACCACAGGGCGTGTCGCCTTCGTGGGCTCGGGCCCTGGTGACGCCGGTCTGCTGACCGTCCGCGCCCAGGAGCTGCTCGCCAAGGCCGAGGTCGTGGTGACCGACCCGGACGTACCCGCCGGTGTGCTGGCCTTCGCCAGCGCCGAGGCCGAGGTCCGCCCGGCCGTCGGTGAGCCGACCGAGGTCGCGAAGGACCTGACCAACGAGGCCAAGGCCGGACGGCTGGTGCTCCGGCTCATCGCCGGTGACCCGCTGACCCAGCCCGCCGTGGTCGCCGAGGTGCAGGCCGTGTCCCGCACCAGCGCGGTCTTCGACATCGTCCCCGGCGTCTCGCCAGGCGCGGCCGTCCCGGCCTACGCCGGTGTCGCGCTCGGCGGCACGCACGTCGAGGTGGACGTGCGCGAGGAGATCGACTGGGCCGCGCTGGCCAAGTCGGCAGGCCCGATCGTGCTGAACGCCACCTCGAGCCACCTGGCCGAGGCCGCGTCGCAGCTGGTCGAGCACGGGCTGCCGTCGTCGACCCCGGTCGCGGTGACCTCCAACGGCACCATCAACACCCAGCGCACCCTCGACACCACGCTGCAGTCGGTGTCGCAGGAGGCCGGTGAGCTCGTCGGCCCGCTGATCGTCACCATCGGCCAGGCGGCCGGGCAGCGCTCCAAGCTGTCGTGGTGGGAGTCGCGCGCGCTGTACGGCTGGAAGGTCCTGGTGCCGCGCACCAAGGAGCAGGCTGGCGAGATGGCGGAGCGGCTTCGCGGCCACGGCGCCACGTCGCACGAGGTGCCGACCATCTCGGTCGAGCCGCCGCGCAGCCCCGCCCAGATGGAGCGCTCGGTCAAGGGCCTCGTCGACGGCCGCTACCAGTGGATCGTCTTCACCTCCACCAACGCGGTCCGCGCGGTGTGGGAGAAGTTCGAGGAGTTCGGCCTGGACGCGCGTGCGTTCTCCGGCGTGAAGATCGCCTGTGTCGGCGAGTCGACCGCGGCCAAGGTGCGCTCGTTCGGCATCATCCCCGAGCTGGTCCCGACCGGCGAGCAGTCGTCCGAGGGCCTGCTGGCCGAGTTCCCGCCGTACGACGACGTGCTGGACCCGGTCGACCGCGTGCTGCTGCCGCGCGCCGACATCGCCACCGAGACCCTGTCGGCCGGTCTGCGCGACCGTGGCTGGGAGATCGACGACGTGACGGCGTACCGGACCGTCCGTGCGGCCCCGCCGCCAGCCGAGACCCGCGAGATGATCAAGACCGGCGGTTTCGACGCGGTCTGCTTCACCTCGTCCTCGACCGTGCGGAACCTGGTCGGCATCGCGGGCAAGCCGCACACCCGCACGCTGGTCGCGTGCATCGGCCCGAAGACCGCGGAGACCGCGGTCGAGTTCGGGCTCCGCGTGGACGTCCAGCCCGAGAAGGCCGACATCCCGCACCTGGTGGACGCGCTGGCGGAGCACGCCGCGCGCCTGCGCGCCGAGGGTGCGCTGCCGCCGCCCCGCAAGGCGAAGCGCGCTCGTCGCAGCTGAATCTGATTCGTGAAATGGCCGCCTTTTTCAAGGCGGCCATTTCGCGTTTCAGTGGTGGCTGAAAGCTGTTCCTGAGCCGTCGGAGGTGGCGCTAACCTGGCCTTTTCCTGGTGAAACACATCGGGAATCGTCACTGGGGAGTGAATGTGAAACGCATTTCTCGTGCTGCCCGTATCACCGCGGCCACCGGCGCGGCGGCGTTCGGAGTACTCGGTTTCACGGGCACCGCGTCTGCCACGCAGGAGGCGGTGAGCCCGTTCTCGGTCTGCAGCCCTGCCGGGTGTGACGCGCAGCGCGTCGACGGCACCGTGGAGTACCTCTCCGGGCAGAACCGGGCGCGGATCGTCGTCCGGCTCACCGACACCACGCCGCCGGAGAATTTCCTGATCGCCAGGCTCGAGCTGGGCGGTTGGCTGGGCAGCCAGAGCTGGACCTTGCAGTCCAACGGCCAGTCGAAGCAGTTCGTGCTGACCTCCGAGGAGATCGCGCCTGCTTCGCTGGGCGTCTCCGCGTGCACCGCCCCGCCGTCGGCGTGCAACAAGGTGAGCGTGCCGGTCCGCTGAGTTCAGGCCCCTTCCGCCAAGTCCGGCTTGGTGGAAGGGGCTCACCCGGACAGGCGTAACCTTGGGGGAGTGTTCCCAGAACATCGTCCCCGCAGACTCCGTGTAACCCCGGCCATGCGCAGGCTGGTGGGGGAAACCACGTTGAGGCCCCGTCAGCTCATCCTGCCGATGTTCGTGGCAGAGGGCGCCACCGAACCGCGCCCGATCGCGAGCATGCCGGGTGTCGTCCAGCACACCCGTGACTCTCTCCGCAAAGCCGCCGTCGCCGCCGTCCGTGGCGGGGTCGGCGGGCTGATGATCTTCGGTGTCCCCGAAAAGCACGACGCCACCGGCTCCGGCGGCATCGACGAGAACGGCATCCTCAACGTCGCGCTGCGCGACCTGCGGTCCGAGCTCGGCGACGAGACCGTGCTGATGGCCGACACCTGTCTCGACGAGTTCACCGACCACGGCCACTGCGGCGTGCTCGACGTCGACGGCAACGTCGACAACGACGCCACGCTGAGCGTGTACGCCGAGATGGCCGTCGCGCAGGCCGAAGCGGGCGCGCACATGGTCGGCCCGAGCGGCATGATGGACGGCCAGGTCGGCGTCATCCGCCGCGCGCTCGACCAGACCGGGCACGCCGACGTCGGCATCCTCGCGTACTCGGCGAAGTACGCCAGCGCGTTCTTCGGCCCGTTCCGCGAGGCGGTGAACTCACAGCTCAAGGGCGACCGCAAGACGTACCAGCAGGACCCCGGCAACGCGCGCGAAGCGCTGCGCGAGATCGAGCTGGACATCGCAGAGGGCGCCGACATGGTCATGGTCAAGCCCGCTCTGTCCTATTTGGACGTCGTGCGGGCCGCGGCCGACCTGTCCTCGGTTCCCGTTGCGGCGTACAACATCTCCGGCGAGTACGCGATGGTCGAGGCCGCCGCCGCCAACGGCTGGCTCGACCGCGAGCGCACGATCCTCGAGGTGCTCACCTCGATCCGCCGCGCGGGCGCCGACGTCATCCTGAGCTACTGGGCCGCCGAAGCCACCGCCTGGCTCAACGACTGACCGTGGTCGTGAGTGGTATGGCCGGGAGTTTACGCCCATACAAAGAACCCCCCGGGGAGCGAGGGGAGGAATCGGGGTTTTTGGGGGGTTACACCGCAAATGAGGGTCAAAACAA
>NZ_JBHWEB010000058.1:34661-58544 GCF_042734395.1 Amycolatopsis sp. NPDC059657
TGGTATGGCCGGTTAGAACCGGCCATACCACTCACGACCCGCGAAAGCCTTGGCAGACTAGGGTTTTCGGGGTTCGTTACCGCCTAATGGCGGAATCACCTCTTCCGGTGGGACGGCCCGGGTTTCGTTGACAGCAACGATAACGATCATCACTCTCGGTTACGTGCCTCTCAGACCTCGAACCAAACCGCAGAGCATTGAAATCCCCGAGCAGGCGCGCACGCGGGTCGATGTCGACACGCTGATCGGCTTCGCCGCTGACGTCTTCGTCGCGTACGGCGTCGGGCCGTTGCAAGCCAGGTGTGCCGCCGAGGCGCTCTGCTACGGCGACCTCGTCGGCCAGCCGGAGCATGGGATCGCCGCACTCTTCCGCACCTACCTGCCGCTGTTCGAGCAGGGACTCATCCACCCCGACCCGGAACCGCTGGTCATCGCCGACCGGGGTGCCGCCGCGCTGATCGACTACCGGCACGGGCTCGGCCTGTGGGCCGTCAGCCACGCCATGGACCGGGCCGTCGCCAGGGCCTCGCGCAACGGGGTCGGGCTCGTCTCGCTGCGCGGGGTGAGCCCGTTCGGGCGGGCCGGTTTTCATGCCGCGCGTGCGCTTTCGCAGGGCATGATCGGGATGGTCATGGCCACCGGCAGCGCCCGCGAAGGCGTCAATCCGCTGGGGGTCGCGGCGCCTGCCGGCGCGTATCCGTCGTTCGTGTTCGACCTCGATTCGACCGCGCAGGCCGGCGGGCTGACCTTGATGGTGGAGGTGTTCGCCGGTCTGTTGTCGGGGGTCGACGACCACGACCACGACACGGGGCTGATGGCGCTGGCCATCGCGCCGACGGCGTTGCGCAGCGCGGACGGGTTCTACCGGGCCGCGAGCGCGTTGTTCGGCAGCGTGCTGGGCTGGGAAAGCGATGTGCCGATCCGGTATCCGGGCTGGCCGGAAGCCGAGCACGCCGAGCAGTGCCGGGCGCTCGGCGTGCCGCTCGACGGGCGGACGCAGCGCGACCTCGCCACGCTGGCCGGTCGGCTCGGGCTCAGGCCGCCGCCGACCAATTAAGCTGCCCGGGTGAGTGAAGAGACCGAGCAGGCCACGCCGACCGAGGTGAAGCTTTCGTTCTGGCTGTGGGTCGCCGCGGCGGTGTTCACGGCCGCGGCGTTCGTGAGCCTGTTCGTGCTCCGGCAGCACTTCATCGACGAGCAGGTGAAGAACAACACCGACCCCAAGGCCACGGTCGACAAGATCGCCAATGGGGCCACGTACTTCCTGCTGGCGATGCTGATCGGGGCGGTCGTCATGGGCTGCCTGTTCGTGCTGTTCGCCTACAAGGCACGCGAGGGCACCCGCTCGGCACGCACCGTGCTGACCGGGCTGCTGATCGCGGACGTGCTCTTCCTGATCCTGTTCAAGCGCACCGGGGCCGCGTTCCTGTTCGGGCCGCTGTTCGGGCTGATCGCGCTGCTGCTGATGTACCTGCCGAAGGTGCAGCCGTACTTCCCGAAGGTCGGCCGTCAGCTGCCATGAGCGACGGAGACCGCTACAGCGAGCAGGGCGTGAGCTGGCTCGCGCTCATCTGGGGACCGGTCTTCGCGATCGTCGGCTATCTGACCGAGCTGATCGGGGGCGGCCCTAGGCATGGGCTGACCTGGATCGGCGTCGGGCTCGGCCTGGCGCTCATCACGTTGCCGTGGGTGTACGCGCGGCGGCGCTATCTGACCGTGCGCGTCACCAGGCTGGAGCTGTGGCAAGGCCGCGAGTCCTTGCCGATCGACCAGATCAAGGAACTCGACGACGTCGGCACACCGGTCGGCGCGCGGGTGCTCGGCGGCGGCTGGACGGTGCCGCGCAAGTACGACGAGTTGCCGATCCGGCTCGACGACGGCACCGTGGTGCTGGCATGGGCCAAGGACGTCGAGGCACTGCGTGACGCGCTCAACGAAGTGAGGGGCTCCTCGTGATCGACCTTCCCCAGCCGACCGGCTCCGACCTCTGGCAGCAGCCGGACGAGCTGGCACCGCTGCACCGGCCGGTGCGCGCGCTCGTCGCGCTCGGCGAAGTCGTCATCGCCGCGGTGCTCATCTGGCTCGGGTTCGTGTGCTGGGGCCACGCGCACACGGACCTGACGGTGATCAGCTCCGACGGCGCCCGCCTGGTGTCCACGCGCTGGTTCGGCAACTGGCTCGCCGGCGCGCTCGGGCTAGGCATTTTGTCCGTGTTGTTGCTGGTTGACGCCGTTCGCCAGCTCTCGCTGTCCATCCGCGCGCGGCACCGCAAGCCCAAGTAACCTTCTCACAGCTGACTCACAGGGAACCCCTAGGAAACCGACAGCGGGTGGGTCGACTGTTGCGCCCGTGAAACGTCGGACTTTGCTTGTCAACGGTGTGCTCGTCGTGCTGCTCGGGGCGGCGGGTTTCGGGATATATCAGGCATTCACCCCGGCCACGACCACCGCGCAGGCGCAGACCCGCAGCTCGCCTGTCCAGCGCGGGACGGTCACCGAGACCGTCTCCGCCGCGGGCACGATCGCGAGCGGGTACAGCGGTTCGGCGAACTTCGGCACCTCCGGCAAGGTCACCTCGATCAGTGTCGCGGTCGGCGACGTGGTCAGCACCGGCCAGAAGCTCGCGACCGTCGACAGCACGACCGCGACCAAACAGCTGCAGGTCGCGAAGGCCAACCTCGCGGTGGCGAACGAGAACCTGAGCAACGCGGACACGTCCAGCGGGCAGAGCACGACCGCCTTGCAGGCCAAGGTCGACCAGGCTCAGCTGGATGTCGAGACCGCGCAGAACGCCGTCAACGCCACGGTGTTGACCTCGCCGGGCTCCGGCACGGTCACCGCGATCAACGGGACCGTCGGGCAGCAGGTCGGCTCGTCGTCTTCCGGCAGCCAGCAGCAGGTGTCTTCGGGACCCGGAAGCAACAATCAGTCGTCGAGCAGCGCTTCGTCGAGCAGCAGCGCGTTCATCACGATCACCGACATGACGAACCTGGTGGTCAACACTTCCGTCGCGGAGATCGACGCCTCGAAGGTCAAGGCCGGGCAGAAGGCGACCGTGACCATCAACGCGCTGCCGAACGCACCCGTACAGGCCACCGTCAGCAAGATCGATCTGACGCCGACGGCCAGCGGCAATGTCGTCGCGTACGGCACCCAGCTCACCCTCGCCAGCCCGCCGGACGGCTTGCGGCCAGGACAGTCCGCGAGCGTCGTGATCACCGTCGCCGAGGCCGATGACGTGCTGAGCGTGCCCGCCGCCGCGGTGACGACGGCCGGGAACGCGAGCACGGTCGTGGTCGAGGACGCCGCGGGGCAGACCTCGGCCAAGACCATCCAGATCGGCGTGCGCGGTGAGTCCACTGTGGAGGTCAAGTCCGGGCTGAACGAGGGTGACCGCGTCGTCGTCACCGCGGCGTCGCCCGGTACCGCGAACACCGGGCGCACCGGCGGTTTCGGTGGCACGGGAGGCTTCGGTGGCAACGGCGGCCAGCGTCCGGCAGGTACCGGTGGCACGGGCGGGACCGGTGGCCGAGGATGAGGCCGGTCATCGCGGTTTCGGGACTGCGTAAGACATATGGCGTCGGTGACACGGCCGTGCACGCGTTACGGGGTGTCGATCTCGCTGTGATGCCTGGCGAGTACGTGGCCATCATGGGCGCGTCCGGCTCTGGCAAGTCGACGCTGCTGAACATGCTCGGCTGCCTCGACGTGCCGACCTCGGGGGAGTACGAACTCGACGGGTTCCCGGTCAGCGAGCTCAACGAGCGCCAGCTTTCCTTGCTGCGCAACAGGAAGATCGGATTCATCTTCCAGTCGTTCAACCTGGTGCCGCGTACTTCCGCCCTGTCCAATGTGGAGCTTCCACTGATCTACGCCGGACTGCGGCGTGCCGCCAGGCGTGAACGCGCGCTGGCCGCGCTGGAGATGGTCGGGTTGACCGATCGCGCGAAGCATCTGCCGAGCGAGCTTTCCGGCGGTCAGCAGCAACGTGTCGCCGTCGCTCGCGCACTCGTCACCGGGCCCGCGATGCTGCTCGCCGACGAGCCGACCGGCAACCTCGACCGGGCCAGCACCGCCGAGGTGCTCGGCGTGTTCGACCGGCTCAACGCCATGGGCCGCACGGTGGTGGTCATCACGCACGAGGACGAGGTCGCCGAGCACGCGCACCGGGTGATCCGGGTCAGCGACGGGGTCATCGTTTCCGACCTGCTGGCAGGCGTCGCGTGAACTTCCTGGAGATCATGCGCTTCGCGGTCCGTGGGCTGACCGCGAACAAGCTGCGCTCGGCGCTGACCACGCTCGGCATCACCATCGGCGTCGCCGCGGTGATCCTGCTGGTCGCGGTCGGCAACGGCGCGTCGGCGTCGATCACGGCCAGCATCCAAGGGCTCGGCACCAACGTCCTCAACGTCTCGCCCGCGCGCGGGCAGGGTTCGGCGGCGCGGCCGTTGACCACGCAGGACGCGCACGCGCTGGTCGACCCGGTCGGCGCGCCGGACGTCAAAGCGGCCTCACCGGTCGTGAGCACGTCCGCGACCGCGACCTTCGGGCAGACGACCTACGACCTGTCTTCGGTCACCGGCACCGAACCGGCCTACTTCACCACGACGAACCGGGTCATCGCCGACGGCGCGTTGTTCACTGCCGAGGACGTGACGGCCGCGCGCAAGGTGGTCGTGCTCGGGCCGACCACGGCCCAGTCGATCTTCGGCAGCGCCGAGCCGGTGGGGCAGCGGGTGCTGCTCAACAGCATCCAGTTCACCGTGATCGGGGTGCTGCAGGCGAAGGGCGCGACCGGGCTGCAGAACGCGGACGACGTCGCCATCGCGCCGCTCACCGCCGTGCAGAACTCGCTCACCGGCTACGGGAACCTGAACCAGATCGCGGTGCAGGCGACCACGGCCGACTCGGTCTCGCTGGCGCAGGCCGAGGTCACCGCGATCCTCACCGCGCGGCACGGCGTCGTCGCCGGGCGCAACGCGGACTTCCAGATCCAGAACTCCGAGCAGCTGCTGGCGACCCGTACTTCGGCGACGGAGACGTTCACCGTGCTGCTGGCCGCGGTGGCCGCGATCTCGCTGCTGGTAGGCGGGATCGGGGTCACCAACATCATGCTGGTCACGGTCACCGAGCGGATCCGCGAGATCGGCATCCGCAAGGCGATCGGGGCGCCGAAGTCGGCGATACTCGGCCAGTTCCTCGCCGAGGCGACCATGCTCAGCCTCTTCGGCGGGCTGCTCGGCGTCGCGATCGGCGTGCTCGGCAGCCGGTTCACCATCGCCGGGATCACACCGGTCGTGGTGCCGTCGTCGATCGTGCTGGCCTTCGCGGTTTCCGCGCTCATCGGGCTGTTCTTCGGTAGTTACCCCGCGAATCGGGCGGCTTCACTGCGGCCGATCGACGCTCTCAGGCACGAGTAGGAGCCATGACCCAACCCACTCCGGAAGAAATCGTCGCCAGCCCGGCCGTCGCCGGTGACCTCGACAAGGAGATGAAGGCGGTGGCCAAGCCGTTCGGCAAGGTCACGCTCATCCTCGGCGGAATACTCGTCATCGCGGTCGCGTTCGGCGGCGGCGCTTGGACGCACTCCGCGCTGGCGGGCTCGTCGACGCCCACGCGGGGCGGCGCGCAGGCGCGGCCCAGCGGCCAGGCGCAGGCACCGGGCGGCCGTCAGGGCGGCTTCGGCCGTGGCGGCACGGCGGGCACCGTCGAACGCGTCGACGGCTCGACCGTCTACGTGAAAACCGCGCAGGGCACGGAAGTCGCGGTGTCCACTTCGGACTCCACGACGGTGAACGTGACCCAGCCCGGCAAGCTGACCGACTTGAAGGCGGGCGTGACCGTGCTCGTCCAAGGCCAGGCGGGTGCGGACGGCAAGGTCACGGCGCAGTCCATTACCCAGCAGCCCGCCCGGGCCGGAGGCTGACCGGGTTTGCGAGACTGGCCGGGTGACTTCTGAGGTCGATCAGTCCAAGGCATGGTTCGAGCGGGCGAAGGCAGCCACGCCCGGCGGGGTCAACTCCCCGGTCAGGGCGTTCAACTCGGTCGGCGGCACGCCCAGGTTCATGGTGCGCGGCCAGGGCCCGTACCTGTGGGACGCCGACGGCACCCGCTACGTCGACCTGGTGTCGTCGTGGGGCCCGATGATCCTGGGCCACGCGCACCCCGACGTCGTCGCGGCCACGCAGGGCGCGGCGAGCTCTGGCCTGTCGTTCGGCACGCCGACCATCGGCGAGGTCGAGCTGGCCGAGGAGCTGATCTCGCGGGTGCGGCCCGTCGAGCGGGTCCGCCTGGTCAACTCGGGCACCGAGGCCACGATGAGCGCGATCAGGCTGGCGCGCGGGTTCACCGGCCGGTCGAAGATCGTCAAGTTCGCGGGCTGTTACCACGGTCACGTCGACGCGCTGCTCGCCGAAGCCGGTTCGGGACTGGCCACGCTCGGCCTGCCGACCTCGCCCGGCGTCACCGGCGCGCAGGCGTCGGACACGATCGTCGTGCCGTACAACGACCTCGCCGCGGTCCGGAAGGCCTTCGCGGACAACAAGGGCGAGATCGCCGCGGTCATCACCGAGGCGGCGGCGGGCAACATGGGCGCCGTCGCGCCGATCGACGGTTTCAACGCGGGCCTGCGTGAGATCACGCGCGAGAACGACGCGCTGCTGATCATGGACGAGGTGATGACCGGCTTCCGCGTGGCACGCGCTGGCTGGTTCGAGATCGACGGTGTCGCCGGCGACCTCTACACGTTCGGCAAGGTCATGTCCGGCGGGCTGCCCGCCGCGGCGTTCGGCGGCCGTGCCGATGTCATGGCGAAGCTCGCGCCGTCCGGGCCGGTTTATCAAGCGGGCACGCTGTCGGGGAACCCTGTCGCTGTCGCGGCAGGGCTTGCCACGCTGCGCGCCGCGGGACCCGAGGTCTACGCGAAGCTGAACGAGAACGCTTCGCGTCTCGGAAACCTCTTCGGCAGCGCGCTGACCGAGGCCGGTGTCACGCACCGAGTGCAGTTCGCTGGCAACCTGGTGAGTGTGTTCTTCACCGAGTCCGAGGTCGTCGACTACGACGGTGCCAAGGCCGCGGAGACCTGGCGTTTCCCGGCGTTCTTCCACGCGCTGCTCGACGCGGGCGTCTACGCGCCCCCGAGCGCTTACGAAGCGTGGTTCGTCAACGCCGCACTGGACGACGAAGGGTTCGAAGTGATCGAAAACGCACTGCCCGCGGCCGCGCGCGCGGCCGCCGCGGCGGTGAAGCCATGACGACCGTCGTCCACATGCTTCGCCACGGCGAGGTGCACAACCCCGAGAAGATCCTCTACGGCCGCCTGCCCGGTTTCCGGCTTTCCGAGCGCGGTCAGCGGCAGGCGCTGACGGTCGCGGAAGCCGTCGCGAGCCACGACATCGTGCACGTCGTCGCGTCCCCGCTGCAGCGCGCGCAGGAGACCGCCGCGCCCATCGCGGGCGCGCACCGGCTCGACGTCGCGACCGACGAGCGGCTGATCGAGGCCGACAACCAGTTCGAGGGCAAGCGGGTCGCGGTCGGCGATGGCGCGCTCCGCCAGCCCCAGCACTGGGGCAAGCTCCGCGACCCGTTCACGCCGTCCTGGGGCGAGCCGTACGTCGAGATCGCGCACCGCATGCTCGGCGCGGTCTACCGTGCGCGCGCCGCGGCCGAGGGCCACGAGGCGTTGTGCGTGTCACACCAGCTGCCGATCTGGACCTTGCGGCGTTTCTTGGAGGCCAAGCGCCTCTGGCACGACCCGCGCAAGCGCCAGTGTTCGCTCGCTTCGTTGACCTCGCTGGTCTTCGAGGGCGAAGAGCTGGTCCGCATCGTCTACAGCGAGCCCGCAGGCACGACCGACCCGAAGGTGACCGGCGCATGAAACGCGTCCTGGTGCTGGTCCTGTTCCTGCTCGCCGGCTGCAGCGGCGGCAAGGACGCGGTCTCCCAGGGCAGCAGCTTCTCGTTCGTCGCGCCCGGCGGCAAGGTCGACATCACCTACCCCGTCGCCGAGCGCCAGGTCGCGCCCGCGTTGTCCGCCGATGACCTGATGAACGAGGGCAAGCAGCTCTCGACCAAGGATTTCGCGGGCAAGGTGGTCGTGCTCAACCTGTGGGGCCAGTGGTGCGGCCCGTGCCGCAGCGAAGCCCCTGAGCTTGAGAAGGCTTACCAAGAGACGAAGGCTTCAGGCGTCCAGCTGCTCGGCATCGACGTGAAGGACCCGGACCGCTCGGCGGCCCAGGACTTCATGCGCGACCGCGGCCTGACGTACCCGTCCCTGTACGACCCGGCCGGGCGCTCGCTGCTGCAGCTCTCCGGTTACCCGCGCAACGTGATCCCGTCGACGATCGTGCTGGACAAGCAGCACCGGGTCGCCGCCGTCTACCTGCGGGAACTCCTGGCCTCGGACATCACGCCCCTGCTGCGTACCCTCGCCGCCGAGTGACCACCTGAAAAAAATCCCAATGCGGCATTGGTCAGGTTTCAGCGCCCCAATGAGGTTTTCGTCAGCTCAGAGCTGACGAAAGCCACATTGGGATTTTTTTCAGGTGAGTGGGACCCGGGCGGTTCACAGGAAGCTCACTCTTTAGGCTGGTCAGGGTGAGCAACCTGACCGAGCTGGCGATGAGCGGACCGCTGCTGCTCGCCGCCGGGGTGGCGCTGCTCGCCGGGGTGGTTTCGTTCGCTTCGCCGTGTGTGGTGCCGCTGGTGCCGGGGTACCTCGCGTACCTCGCCGCGCTGGTCGGGGCCGACGCGCCCGCCGTCAGCGCGGATGAGGAGCGCAAGCGGGGCCGGTACGCCGTGGTCGGCGCGGCCGGGTTGTTCGTGCTCGGGTTCACCGTTGTCTTCGTGGGGACCATGGGGACGCTGGTGTGGCTCGCGGACGCGCTGCTGGTCAACGAGGACGTGCTGCAGCGGGTCGGCGGGGTCGTGACCATTGCCATGGGGCTGGTGTTCCTCGGCTGGATTCCCTGGCTGCAGAAGGAAGTCCGCTCGCACAAGGTGCCGAGGGGCGGGCTGTGGGGCGCGCCCGTGCTGGGCGCTGTTTTCGGGCTCGGGTGGACGCCTTGCCTGGGGCCGACGTTGTCCGGGGTGTTCTCGATCGCCACGGCGACCGGGGGGACGGCGGTGCGCGGGGTCGCGCTCGCGTTGGTCTACTGCGTCGGGCTCGGGTTGCCGTTCCTGCTGATCGCGTTCGGGGCGCGCTGGGCGGTGCGGGCCACCGACTGGGTGCGGCGGCACGGGCGGCATGTGCAGATCTTCGGCGGGGTGCTGTTGCTGATCGTCGGCGTGCTGCTGGTGACCGGGCTGTGGGGCGAGCTGATCGGTGTGCTGAGGAATTCCGTTGTCTCCAACACGAAGTTGCCACTGTGACCACGACTGAAGAGCGGCCTGCCTACTCGGCGCCGAAGCTCGCGTTCCTCCGCAACGCCTGGCGTGGTCTCACGTCGATGCGTACCGCGCTGGTTTTGCTGTTCCTGCTCGCGCTCGCGGCGCTTCCCGGCGCGTTGCTGCCGCAGCGCACGCTCAACGCGCCCAAGACCGATGCGTACATCGCCGCGCACGGCTGGTGGGGTGAGCTGCTCGACCGCGCGCAGTTCTTCGAGGTGTACGGCAGCGTTTGGTTTTCCGCGATCTACCTGCTGCTGATGATCTCGCTCGTCGGCTGCCTGACGCCGCGCAGCTTCGAGTACGTGAAGTCGATGCGCGCGAAGCCGGTGCTCACGCCGCGCAATCTCTCGCGGATGCCGCACTACACGCGGTTCGTCACCGAGCGGACGCCGGACGAGGTGTTCGCCGACAGCCGGAAACGGTTGGGGCGCTGGCGGATCGCGGAACACGGCGACAGCCTGTCCGCCGAAAAAGGCTATCTGCGTGAGACCGGGAACCTGGTCTTCCACTTCGGGATGCTCGGGCTGATCGTGTTCTTCGCGCTGGGCAAGATGTTCGGCTACGAGGGCCAGGTCATCGTGCAGGCCAACGGAACCGACCAGTTCTGCAACTCCGGCATCTACGCCTACGACGCGTTCAACGCCGGCCTGCGCGTCGACGGGACAGACCTGAATCCCTTCTGTGTCAAGGTGAACGACTTCACGGCGAAGTACACCGACATCGGCCAGCCGATCCAGTACACGGCGAACGTGGAGTACCAGACCGAGGACGACCTGAAGACCTGGCGGCCGTACCGCCTCGAGGTCAACTCGCCGCTGCGCACCGGCGGCGAGCGGCTCTACCTGCTCGGCTACGGCTACTCGCCGACGTTCACCGTCACCTACCCCGATGGCACCAGCCGCACGCAGACCATCCAGTGGCGCCCGGTGAACGAGCAGACCAAGCTGTCCGAGGGCGCGACCAAGTTCGACCCGCCCGGCATCACCGATCCGGCCGTGCGCCGCACCAAGCAGCTCGCGATCACCGGCCTGCTCGCGCCGACCGCGTTCCTGCACGGCAACGTGCTCACCTCGGCCAGGCCGGAGCTGGACAAGCCGGCCGTCGCCATCGACGTGCTGCGCGGCGACATCGGCACCGACAACGGCAAGGGCCAGTCGATCTTCGAGGTCGACCAGTCGCTGATCAACGACGGCAGGCTCAAGAAGGTCGCGCGCAAGAACCTCGAGGTCGGCCAGGACGTGGTGCTCGACGACGGCACCAAGATCCGTTTCGACGGCGCCCGTCCGTGGGTCTCGCTGCAGGTCTCGCACGACCCGACGCAGGGTTACGTGCTCGTCTGCGCGATCGCCATGTTGCTCGGTCTCGCGGCGTCTTTGCTGGTCAAGCGGCGACGAGTGTGGGTACGGGCGACACTGGGCGGTGAGGGCGAGACAGGTACCGTGGTCGAGGTCGCCGGGCTCGCCCGCACCGACCAAGCGGGCTATGGCGAGGAGTTCACCCGGATCACCCGGGAATTGGGTAAGGGGTCCTGAGCATGCCGATCAACGAGACGTTGTCCCAGTACAGCGACTGGTCGTACACCACGGCGGCGGCGATCTACGTGCTGTCGCTGGTCTTCTTCCTCATCGAGCAGTCGTTCGGCGCCAAGGGCCGTGCCGCTGCCGAGCGGGCGAAGCAGAAGGTGCTGGTCGGTGCGGGCGGGCCCGCCGTCACCGAGACCCCCGGCGTGATCACGAGCACCCCGCAGACCGGCCGCGCGGAGCGGATCGGCCGGATGGGCGCCTCGCTGCTCGTGCTCGGCGCGCTGCTGCACCTGGCCGCGATCGTGCTGCGCGGGCTCGCGACGCACCGCGCGCCGTGGGGCAACATGTACGAGTACGGCATGGCGACGATGTTCGTCGCGGTCGTCACCTGGCTCGTGGTGATCAAGAAGTTCCCGGTGCGCCACCTCTCGGGGTTCATGCTGCTGCCGGTCGTGATCCTGATGTTCGTCAACGGCACGATGCTGTACACGATCGCCGCGCCGGTCCAGCCGGCGCTGCAGTCGTACTGGCTGGTCATCCACGTCTCCGCGGCCATCCTGTCGTCCGGCGCGTTCCTGGTGCCCGGTGTGGCCAGCGTGCTGTACCTGTTCAAGACCGCGAACGACAAGAACCCGGCCAAGTTCCCCAAGTTCGGGCCGAAGCTGCCCGAGGCCGACGTGCTCGACCGGATCGCCTACCGGACGACCATCCTGGCCTTCCCGGTCTTCACGTTCGGCGTGCTCTGCGGCGCCGTCTGGGCCGAAGCCGCCTGGGGCCGGTTCTGGGGCTGGGACCCGAAGGAGACGGTCGCCTTCATCGCCTGGGTCATCTACGCCGCGTACCTGCACTCGCGGGCGACCGCAGGCTGGCGTGGCACGCGCGCCGCGGTGATCAACGTGATCGGCTTCTCGGCGACCGTGTTCAACCTGTTCTTCGTCAACCTGGTCACGGCGGGCCTGCACTCGTACGCCGGGGTCGGCTGATGATCCACCCCACGCCCGGCTACCGTGCGTGGGTAAGGCGTTCAAGGTAAGCGGGAGGAACACACCGGTGACCGGACCCAGCGAAGAGCCGACCCAGGGGCCCGCCGAACCGGCCGAGCCGACGTCGGCGGAGCAGATGTTCTCCGAGGACCGGACCGATTCAACGCCGCACCCGAACTCCGGCGGCTACCAGGTCAACCCCAGTACCTCAGGCCCGCACCAGGTCAATCCCAGCACGTCGGGACCGCACCAGGTCAACCCGAACGTTTCCGGGCCGTACCAGGTGAACCCCAACGTCTCCGGCCCGTACCCGGTGCCGCAGTACGACCAGAACCTGCCGCCACTGCACCCGCAGGCGCAGCAGCACCAGTACCCGCAGCAGCCCGGCCAGCTGCCGCAGCCGCAGCACGGCAGGCACGCCATGAACGGCGGCGCAGACCTGTCCACCGCGCACCTGGTCAAGCAGGTCAAGCGCCGCCCGCAGTCTGGCTGGCGCAAGGCGGTGTACGTCGGCTCCGGCAAGTTGATCAACCCAGGTGAGAGCCCGGCCGACACGAAGCGTCGCGAGCTGATCGGCCGCGTCAACCAGCCGCTGCGTGGCTGCTACAAGATCGCGATGCTGAGCCTCAAGGGCGGTGTCGGCAAGACCACGACCACCACCACGCTCGGCTCGACGTTCGCCTCACTGCGCGGTGACCGTGTCGTCGCCGTCGACGCGAACCCCGACCGCGGCACGCTGTCGCAGAAGATCCCGATCGAGACCACCGCGACCGTGCGGCACCTGCTGCGCGACGCGGACCGGATCACCCGCTACAGCGACGTCCGCTCGTACACCTCGCAGGGCTCCAGCAGGCTGGAGATCCTGGCCAGCGAGCAGGACCCGGCCGTGTCGGAGGCGTTCTCCGAGGAGGACTACCGGCGCACGGTCAACCTGCTCGAGCACTTCTACAACATCGTGCTCACCGACTGCGGCACCGGCTTGATGCACTCGGCGATGAAGGGCGTGCTCGACGTCGCGGACTCGCTGGTGATCGTCTCGTCCGGTTCGGTGGACGGTGCGCGCAGCGCGTCGGCGACGCTGGACTGGCTCGAGGCGCACGGCTACGGCGAGCTGGTCAAACGCTCGGTCGCGGTCATCAACTCGGTGCGCCCCAAGGGTGGCTCCGTCGACCTGGACAAGCTCTCCGCGCACTTCGGCGCGCGGGTACGGGCGGTGTGCCGCATCCCGTTCGACCCGCACCTCGAAGAGGGCGCGGAGATCGAGCTGGACCGGCTGAACCCGGACACCCGGCTCGGGCTGCTGGAACTGGCTGCCACCGTCGCGGACGGCTTCGCGGGGCCCCAGCAGCAGTATCGCTAGCGAAGACCCGGGGTAAAGCGCGCTTTATCCCGGGCCGGTCCTCACCCTTCGTCGTCCCCGCGCTTGCGCTGCTGCTCACCGAGCTTGCGCAAGAAGTCGGGGTCGTCGTCGGGTGCGATCGTGCGCGGCCTGCTGGCCACGCCGACCCGCTCGGCGCCGAAGGCTCGCCACAACAAGACGGCGACGGTGACAGCACCGATCAACGCGAGCAGGAAGAACACCATTTCGCCCGCTCCCTTCCGTGTACCCCCGAGGTTAACCCAGGAAAGTCACAAAGGGTCGTGAGCCTTGCCGCCAAGTTGACCGGCGGCAACACTCACGACCCTTTGGGCGCTTGATCTTCAGATCTTGCGGGTGGGCTCGCTCGCGTCGGTGGTGAGCTCGGCCAAGAGCTCGTTGACCTCGGACTCACGGAACCTCCGGTGGCCCCCAGGGGTCCGGATGGAGCCGATGCGACCGGCGGTCGCCCACCGGGTCACGGTCTTCGGGTCGACTCGGAACAACGCGGCGACTTCGCCCGGCGTGAGGAGTCGTCCTCCCATGGTCGCGGTCATTTTCCGCCTCCTTAACGACTTCGCTGCTAAACCGGGGGCAACGGGCCGGTCGCCCGCCTCGCCGGGGTGCTAACACGGCAATCGTTGCATCTCACCCGTCAGGTACTCGAACGGTTGTCCAAGAGTAAAGAGCCCTTAAAGGATAAATCGGTCATGTCGTGAGCTTTGACATGGCCCATAGGGTGGGTCGGTGGATTCCCTGGATCGGAAGATCATCGCGGCGCTGCGGGTCAACGGACGAGCGACTTATGCCGACCTCGGCAGATCCGTGGGACTGTCCGCCTCGTCGGTGCACGAGCGGGTCGGGAAGCTCGAGGCGGCGGGCGTCATCACCGGTTATCACGCCGTCGTGAACCCCAGTGCCGTCGGACTCGGTGTCACGGCGCTGGTCGGTATCCAGCCGACCGACACCGCGGAGGACGACGACGTCGCCGAGGCGCTCGGCCAGCTCGACGAGGTGGAAAGCTGCTACGCCGTCGCGGGCGACGAGGCCTTCGTGGTGAAGGTGCGGGTGTCGACCGTCGACGACCTGGAACGCGCGCTCAGCAGGCTGCGCCGGATCGCCGGGGTGGCACGCACGCGCACGACGGTCGTGCTGTCCACCCGGTTCGAGGGCAGGGCGAACAACGCCAGCCTCGACAGCCCGAGCGTCAACAGCGGCGCGTAACCTGCTGGTTCGTGAGCACAGATCACCTGTACCGCGACCTGACTCTGTACATATTCGCCCGGTTCGCGCTGGTCGCCGTCATCGCAGCGCCGCTCGCGCTGGCGAACGTGCCGGTGCTGGTCGCGCTGGTGGTCGGGATCATCGCCGGGCTGCCGCTCGGGATCCTGCTGCTCCGGCCGCTCAACGCGCGGGTGACCGCAGGGCTGGCCAAGCGCAACGAGAAGCGTGCCGCCGAGCGCGCGAAGCTACGCGCGCAGCTGCGTGGTGAGTCATGAGGCTCAACCGCCGCAGCTGGGTCCGTGAGGCCGTCCGGATCATCGAGGCCGACGCCAACCGCAGTGCCGACACGCACCTGCACGTCTTCCCGCTGCCCCCGGACTGGGGCATCGACCTGTACCTCAAGGACGAGTCCGTCCACCCGACCGGCTCGCTCAAGCACAGGCTCGCCCGCTCGCTGCTGCTCTACGGGCTGGTCAACGGCATGATCGGGCCGGAGACCGTGCTCATCGAGGCCTCCAGCGGCTCGACGGCGGTGTCCGAGGCCTACTTCGCGCGGATGCTCGGGCTGCGGTTCGTCACCGTGGTGCCGCGCAAGACCAGCCCCGAGAAGGTCGCGCTCATCGAGTTCTACGGCGGGGAATGTCACTTCGTCGACACCCCGGCCGCGATGTACACCGAGGCCGAGCGGCTCGCGTCGGAGTGCAACGGGCATTACCTCGACCAGTTCACCTACGCCGAGCGTGCGACGGACTGGCGCGGCAACAACAACATCGCCGAGTCGGTCTACGCGCAGATGGTGTCCGAGCGCCACCCGATCCCGACCTGGATCGTCGTAGGCGCCGGCACCGGCGGCACCAGCGCCACCTTCGGCCGGTACGTCCGCTACCGCAGGCACACCACGAAGATCGCCGTCGTCGACCCGGAGAACTCGTCGTTCTACGGCGCGTGGGCGACCGGTGCGCTCGACTACGCGACCGGGATGCCGTCGCGGATCGAAGGCATCGGGCGGCCGCGCTGCGAACCGTCGTTCATCCCGACCGTGATCGACGAGATGATCCAGGTGCCCGACGCCGGGTCCCTGGCGGCCATCAGGCTGCTGCGGCAGCGCACCGGGCACTGGGCGGGTGGGTCGACGGGCACGAACCTCTACGGCGCCTTCCAGCTCATCTCACGCATGCTCGACGAGGGCCAGGCCGGCAGTGTCGTCACGCTCCTGTGCGACGGCGGCGAGCGGTACGCCAACACGTACTACAGCGACGAGTGGCTGGCCGAGCAGAACCTCGACATCGCGCCCTACCAGGCGAAGTTCGAGAAGTTCCTGACAAGCGGGACGTTCTCAGCCGACGAATAAGCCGATGGTCGTCAGGATCGCCCATGCGAGCATGGCGAACCCGGTGTCACGCAGCGCCGGGATCAGCGCGCGGCCCTTCGCGTCCGACCGGATGGCCTGGACGGACTTGATCAACAGCGGCGCGCTGAGCAGTGCCAGCAGCGTCACCGGGTACGAGAACCACAGCGCCACGGTCATCACGTACGGGATGGCCACCAGCGTCAGGTAAAGGCGGCGGGTGCCCTGGTCGCCGAGGCGGGTGGCCAGCGTGCGCTTGCCAGCCTCGATGTCGGTGGGGATGTCGCGCAGGTTGTTGGCCGTCAGCACGCCGGTCGAGAAGCAGCCGACCGCCACCGCGCAGGCGAGCGAGGCCCAGCTGAGCTGCTCGGACTGGACGTAGACCGTGCCGAGCACACCGGCCAGCCCGAAGAAGACGAACACGGCGATCTCGCCGAAGCCGTAGTACCCGTACGGCTTCTTGCCGCCGGTGTAGAACCAGGCTCCGAGGATGCTGGCGCCGCCGATGACCAGCAGGAGCCAGCGGCCGGTCAGCACGACCGTGAGCAGGCCGAGCACGCCGGAGAGCGCGAGCGACCCGAGCGCGGCGGCCAGCACCGCCTTGGGCTTGGCCTTGCCGGAACCGACCAGGCGCAGCGGCCCGACGCGGTTGTCATCGGTGCCGCGGACGCCGTCGGAGTAGTCGTTGGCGTAGTTGACGCCGATGATCAGCGCGAGCGCGACGAACAGCGCGAGCAGCGAGCGCCACCAGGAGAACGCGTCCAATGCCGCGGCGGCGCCGACTCCGGCGACCACGGGGGCCACGGCGTTCGGCAACGTCCGTGGGCGCGCCCCTTCGATCCACTCACTCACTGTCGCCATGGCGACATTCTTGCAAGATCAGCCGATGGGCTAGGCGGTGGTCTCCGAGTTCACGGACCAGGTGAGCGTGCCACTGCCCGGCAGCGCCGGTGGCGTGACGATGAGGAAGCTGAGCGCGGCTACGGCGGCGACGATTCGGGTGCGCATCACCCGAGTGGAGTCCGATCTTGGTTAATTGTCAACCAAATGCCGTCATTTTCCCGACGATAGTAGTGACCGGAGCACGGCCGCCCTGTCGATCTTGCCCGGACCACGCAGCGGCAGCTTGTCGACGAACTCGAAGCGCTTGGGAACGGCCGCCGGGCCGACCGACTTGCGCACGGCGGCGCGCAGCCACTCGATCGACGGTTCGCCGTCGGCCACGATGACCGCGACCACGGTCTCGCCCCAGCGGTGGTGCGGGACGCCGACCACACAGGCGTCGCGGACGCCGAACTGGCTCATCAGCACGCGCTCGACGGCGGTCGCGGGAACTTTGACGCCGCCGGTGTTGATCATGTCGTCGACCCGGCCGAGCACTTCGAGCTGACCGTTCTCGTCGAGCCTGCCCCGGTCGGAGGTCTCGAACCAGCCATCGGCGAAGCACTCGGCGGTCAGCTCGGGCTGCAGGCGGTAGCCGTGCGCGAGCACGTCGCCCGCGATGCGGATGCGGTTGCCTTCCCCGAGCTCGAACTGGACGCAGTCGAGCGGGCGGCCGTCGTAGAAGCAGCCGCTCGCGGTCTCGCTCATGCCGTAGGCGCCGATCACGCGAACCCCCGCGCGCTCTGCTCGCTTGCGCACTTCGGGATGCAGGGGAGCGCCGCCGATGATGATCGTGTCGAAGGTCTTGAGCGCCTCCAGGTCGGGGCCGCCCTTGTCGAGCACGTCGATCAGCTGGGTGGGCACGAGCGCGGTGTAGAACTCGTCGTCGCCCGCGATCGCATAGGCCTTGTCGGCCGCCGACTCGAAGTCGCCGCCGTGGAGGATCGGCTCGATGCCCGCGACGATGGACCGGGTGATGACCTGGAGGCCGCCGATGTAGTGGGGCGGGGTGGCCAGCACCCAGGGACCGGGCGGGCCGATCGCCTCGTACGTCGCGTTGGCGGAGGCCAGCAGGGCCTCGGCCGAGAGCAGGACGCCTTTGGGGGAGCCCGTCGAGCCGGAGGTGGCGATGATCACGGCCGTGTCCGGCTCCACGGGCACGTCGGGCGCCATCGCGTCGCGCAGGTCCTTGGCGGCCGGATCCTTCGCGTTGAGCGGGAGGATCGGCTGACCACCTGCCAGCGCGTCCTTGAGGGCGCCCGTGAGCTCACGGACGCCCTCAAGGCTGCCGTCCAGCCAGATCTCGCGGAATTTCCGGGTCACGTTCGGCTCAGTAGTAGTACGGGTAGTCGGACCAGTCGGGGTCGCGCTTCTGCAGGAAGGAGTCGCGGCCTTCGACGGCTTCGTCGGTCATGTACGCGAGGCGGGTGGTCTCGCCCGCGAACAACTGCTGGCCGACGAGACCGTCGTCGATCAGGTTGAACGCGTACTTGAGCATGCGGTTCGCCGTCGGGGACTTGCCGTTGATCTCCCAGGCCCAGTCGAGCGCGGTGGCTTCGAGCTCGGCGTGGGGGATGGTCGCGTTCACGGCGCCCATCGTCTCCATCTGGGCCGCGGTGTAGGTGCGGCCGAGGAAGAAGATCTCGCGGGCGAACTTCTGGCCGACCTGGCGTGCCAGATACGCCGAGCCGTAGCCGCCGTCGAACGAGCCGACGTCCGCGTCGGTCTGCTTGAAGCGGGCGTGCTCCTCGGAGGCGAGGGTGAGGTCGCACACCACGTGAAGCGAGTGCCCGCCGCCGGCGGCCCAGCCTGGGACCACCGCTATCACCACTTTCGGCATGAAGCGGATCAGGCGCTGGACCTCGAGGATGTGCAGGCGGCCCGCCCGCGCGGGGTCGACCGTGTCGGAGGTCTCGCCGTCCGCGTACTGATAGCCGGACCTTCCGCGAATACGCTGGTCACCACCGGAGCAAAACGCCCAGCCGCCGTCTTTGGCGGAGGGACCGTTGCCGGTGAGCAGGACACACCCGACGTCCGAGCTCATCCGCGCGTGGTCGAGCGCGCGGTACAGCTCGTCCACGGTGTGCGGACGGAAGGCGTTGCGGACCTCCGGACGGTCGAACGCGATGCGCACGACCCGCTTGCCTGAGCGAACCTCAGCGGAGCGGTGATACGTGATGTCGGTGAAGTCGAAACCCTCGATCGGGGTCCACAAGGCCGGGTCGAACAGCTCGGAAACCTGGGCGTCATCCACGTTTGGGAGAATAGGTGGCCATGAGTACTGACGAGACACCAGGAGACTGCCGGTGAATCCTTCCACCGCGCAGGCCAGGGTCATCGTCGATGAACTGGTGCGCAACACGGTGTCCCACGTGGTGCTCTGCCCTGGATCCCGTAACGCGCCACTTTCGATCGCGCTCTACGACGCGGCAGCCTCCGGCCGTGTGCAGGTCCACGTGCGAATCGACGAGCGCAGCGCCGGGTTCCTCGCGCTCGGCATCGCCGCACGGACCGGCCGCCCGGTCGCGCTGCTGTGCACCTCCGGCACCGCCGCCGCCAATTTTCACCCGGCCGTGCTCGAAGCCGACCGCGCCGGTGTCCCGCTGATCGTGCTGACCGCCGACCGCCCGCCCGAGCTGCGCTCCGCCGGTGCCAGCCAGGTGATCAACCAGGCGCGGCTCTACGGCGACGCGGTCCGCTACTTCGACGAGCTCGCCGTCGCCGAGCGGCGTGCCGGTCAGAACTCGTACTGGCGCAGCCAGATCTGCCGGGCCTGGAACGCCGCGTACGGCGAGTGGCGCAGTGGGCCCGTGCACCTGAACATCCCCTTCCGTGAGCCGCTCGTCCCGGATTTCGACTCGGATGGCGCCGTCGCGCTCGAGTGGTACGAATCACTCGAAGGCCGCCCCGGCGGTGCGAGATGGACCGAGCTGCCCGACTTCGGCGCGCTGCCGTCCTTCGTGGTGCCGTCCGCCAGGTGCGGGCTGGTCATCGCGTGCGACACCGGCGTGCAGGCGGCCAGCGAATGGGCCGAGCAGCACGGCTGGCCGGTGGTCTCGGAGACCGGCGGCATCGGGCTGGCGGGCGCGACCGCGATCTCGTCGGGCGCCTGGCTGCTGGGCGTCGAGGAGTTCATCCGCGAGCACAAACCGGAGCAGGTGCTCTGCCTCGGCCGCCCGACGGTGTTCCGGCAGGTCCAAGCCGTGTTGTCCGACCCGGACGTCGAGGTGCTGCTGGTCCGTCCCGACTCCGACTGGCCTGCGCCCGCGCACAACGTCCGCCAGGTCGGGCAGTGGTTCGCCGAGCCGACCAAGCCCGCCGACCCGGAATGGCTCGCGCACTGGCAGCGCGCCGACGCCGCCGCGCACGACGCCGTCACCGAGGCACTGGCGGGCGAACCGTGGCCGAGCGGCCTGCGGCTCGCGGCCGAACTCGTCGACGCGCTGCCGCCCGACTCGCTGCTGGTGGTCGGCTCGTCCAACCCGACCCGCGACATCGCGCTCGCCGGGCGGCTGCGCCCCGACGTGCTCGTGCACCGCAACCGCGGCGTCGCGGGCATCGACGGGACGGTGTCGACCGCGATCGGCGCCGCGACCGTCCACCGCGGCCACTCGTACGCGCTGATCGGCGACCTGACGTTCCTGCACGACACGAACGGCTTGCTCACCGGGCCTGCCGAGCAGCGGCCCGACCTGACGATCGTGGTGCTCAACGACGACGGCGGCGGCATCTTCTCGCTGCTCGAACAGGGCGCACCCGAGCACAGCGCCAGCTTCGAGCGGGTGTTCGGCACGCCGCACGGCGCGGATCTCGGCGCGCTGTGCGCCGGGTATCACGTGCCGCACATCGTGGCCGAGACGCTGACCGAATTCCGTGCCGCGCTGCGCCCGGAGCCGGGCCTGCGGGTGGTCGAAGTGCGGGTCGACCGCACCAGGCACCGCGACCTGCACGCCCGCGTCCGCGCGGCGGTGAAGTCGGCCGTCGCCGGTTCTTGAACCACTGTCAAAAGGTTTTTCGTTATATTCCCACGTGGCAAGACCCACCTTTTGGCTGTTTCTCGACCATGAATCCCCCGATACGTTCAGCGCGCTCATCGGACTTCGGGAGGAATTGGTCATGCGGAAGAGAACACGTGCCGGTTTGGGTGCGGTGGCCGGTGGTGTCGCGGTCGCCCTATTCGCATCCGCGGCCGGTGCGGCGCCGGGACCTGGTGCGCCGGGTGTCGGCGACCCCTACTACCCGGGTGCGGGCAACGGCGGCTACGACGTGGCGCATTACGACATCCGGCTCACCTATCAGCCGTCGACCGATCTGCTCAACGGCACCACGACGATTATCGCGACGACCACGCAGGAATTGTCCAGTTTCAACCTCGATTTCGGACTCAAGGTCAAATCGGTCCGGGTGAACAATGTGCCGGCGCAGTTCACGAATGACACGGCCGACGGCGAACTGATCGTCAAGCCCGCGAAGCCGCTCGCCAAGGGCCAGCCCATCACGGTCGCCGTCGCCTACGCCGACACGCCGTCCAAGGTGGTCATCGACGGCATCGCCAACGGCTGGAAGAAGACCCCGACCGGCGCGCTCGCCGTCGACGAGCCGCAGAGCGCGGCGTGGTGGTACCCGTCGAACGACCACCCGACCGACAAGGCGACCTTCGACGTCTCGGTCGAGGTGCCGAACGACGTCGTCGCGCTGTCGAACGGCTCGCTCGTGCGCACCGAGCGCAACCGCGCCGGGTGGACCCGCTGGTACTGGCGCAGCACTCAGCCGCAGGCGACCTACCTGACCTCGCTGGAGGTCGGCAAGTACGACGTCAACCTGCAGACCACGCCCGACGGCAAGCCGTTCATCACCGGCTACGGCAACGACCTCGGCGACTCGCTCGACGCGGCCAAGGCCAGCGTGGAGCGCACCCCGGAGATCAACGAGTTCCTGGCGAGCAAGTTCGGGCCTTACCCGTTCGAAGCCCAGGGCGGGGTCGTCACCACCGGGATCAACTTCTCGCTGGAGAACCAGACCCGACCGGTCTACGGCGCGCGCAACTTCCTCAAGGGCGCGAACACGTCGCTCGTCGCGCACGAGAACGCGCACATGTGGTTCGGCGATTCGGTCGCGCTCGGCAAGTGGAGCGACATCTGGCTGAACGAGGGCTTCGCCTCGTACGCCCAGTTCCTGTGGTCAGAGGAGCAGGGCGAGGGCACGGCCGACGAGCTGGCGCAGTTCACCTACGACTCGATCCCGGCCGACGACCCGTTCTGGACGGTGCTGCCCGCCAATCCCGGCGCGGACAAGCAGTTCGACGACGCCGTCTACGACCGCGGCGCGCTCGCGCTGCACGCGCTCCGCAAGACCGTCGGCGACGCGTCCTTCTTCAAGATCCTCCAGACCTGGACGACCGTGAAGAAGGGGAAGACCGCGGTGATCCCGGAGTTCGTGGCGCTGGTCGAGAAGGTTTCGGGCAAGCCGCTGTACGACCTGTTCCAGACCTGGCTGTACACCCCGGCCAAGCCGGCCGTCGGCCCGAACGGCCAGTCCGTGGCGGTCGCGGCGCGGGCCGCGGTGCGCGAGCCGAAGTCGTACCAGCAGATCCACGAGACCCACCGCCTGCTGGCCGAGGAGCACCAGCACTGAGGTGCGCCGTCCCGGCATGGTGCGTGCGCCATGCCGGGACGGGCTCTGACCTATGCCGGACTAGTTCAAGCTAGGTCGCTGGGTACGCTCGCGGCGTGACTGCGAAAGGCGAGCGGGCTAGGCGCATCGGGTGGCGTGCCACCCTCGGTGTCGCTTCACTGCTCACCCTGATGTGCCTCGCACTGCTGTTCGCCGCGATCCGCAACGACAACGCCATCGAAGGCCAGCTCGGCCAGGCCGACGCGACCGTCGAGTCCGTCGCCTTCGACCGCACGATCATCCGCTACTCGACGCCGGACGGCATCGTCCACAGCCCGGCCAACGGCGTGCTCTACCCGAGCGGCCTCGCCGCGGGCGCCCTCGTCCGCATCGAGTACGACGCGAGCGACCCCGAACTCACCAGGGTCGCGGGTCGCACGTTCACCACGACACTGGTGCCGCTGGGCATCACCATCTTGATCACCTGGCTGGTCACGACGCCGGCACTGTGGTGGATCCGGCGTCAGAACAAGCGCCAGGTCACAGCAGCGCAGCCGTCTCCTGCCACCAGCTGAGCACCTCATCGGCCACACTCGGCGCGGCCACCAGCACCCCGTCCGCCGGTAACGCGGTGTCCTCGCCATGCCGGTCCAGCACGACGGCCCCGGCCTCGATCGCCAGCGCGACGGAACCGGCGACATCCCATTCGCTGTAGCTGTGCAGCACGGCGGCGGTCGCGTGCCCCAGCGCGACCTGCGCGATCGAAAGCGCGGCCGACCCCAGCACCCGCACCCCCGCGTGAGCGGCCGCGGCCCGCTGGATGAACTCACCCATCCCCGGCCATGGCCCGGTCCTGGTCAGCTCGGTGCACACGATCGCGCCCGCCGGACTCGGCCGGTCCATGAGCTTGATCGGCTTCCCGTTCGCCCGCGCTCCACGTCCACGCGCCGCCGCGTAGATCTGCGCCCGGTACGGATCGGCCACCACGCCGACAACCGGCCCCGAAGCGTCGATCAACGCGAGGCTGTACGCACACCACGGAACCCCGGCCACGTAGTTGGCGGTCCCGTCGACCGGGTCGACCACCCACCGGTATTCGGCGATATCGGCGCCATGGTCGGCCCCGAACTCCTCACCGACCACCGGGATCCCGGGGAATTCGGCGGCCAGCACCCGCCGGGTGTGCCGTTCGAGAATGCGATCGGTATCGGTGACCCAGTCGAACGGTGAGTCCTTGGTGTCGGGGTGTGCGCCGCGCCCTGCGGTCGCCGTGATGACATCGGTGGCGTCGTTGGCCAGTCGTCCGGCGACCTCGAGCGCCCTCGACAGCAGCCCTGGTTCGACGGGCTGCGGGGGCCTGGAGGACAAGAGGGTCATGCTTCTTTAGTGTGGGCTGCCCTGGTTTCCGGGACACGACCTTGAGATGACATGTGGTGGGCTGTCTGTGGTTTTCCACCCCGGCCTCGGGTATTGGTGAACCGCCCCGGGTTTGATGGAGGCTCCATCGTGTGAGTGAGGATGGAGTTATGGCCCGGTCTTCGAGGCACCCGCGTGAGGTGCGTGAGCGC
>NZ_JBHWEB010000059.1:0-58346 GCF_042734395.1 Amycolatopsis sp. NPDC059657
GGCCGTCCCCGCCCCCCCCCCCCCCAAGTTTTTTTTTTGTTCCTTGTCTCAACAACACCGGCTATCCCCCACCCCCGCGCGGCGGGGCGCCCCGGCCGGGGGGGGGCCCCCGCGGCCCCCCCCCCGCGGCTCAACAGGTGGAGTTGGTCTGGGTGAGCAGGCCGAGCCGCCATGGGAGGCGGTTGTAGTCGCCGCCTGAGCTCGGGTTCATGCCCTGGTAGAGGTAAGTCATCTTGCAGGGACTGATCTCCATCGTCTGGTCGACGTTGGTGCGCACCATCTCGCCGTGGCTGATGTCCTTAGTCCACTGTCCATTCGGGAACGTCACGTTGTTGGCGCGGGCGAACGGGTTCGACTCGCTGTCGGCGAGCGCGGTGAACGGACCGGTGATCGCGGGCGCGGTCCAGGAGCGGAACCAGCGGCGGCCGTCGGAGCCGATGGCCTCGTGCACCAGCAGGTACTGGTTCTTGCCCTGGATCTTGTAGAGGTTCGACGCCTCGAACAGCCTGTTGCGATTGGCGTCCCGCATCGCGATCACCGTGTTGCCGAAACCGTTGGGGAAGTTCGCCAGCGTGGTCTCGGAGCGGTAGAGGTGACCGTTGTCGTCCGAGGAGAACAGGTAGCACTTGGCGGAGTCGCACACGTTCCAGAAGTCGACCCAGTAGCCGTTGCCGATGTTGTCCCTGATGATCGACGGCATCGAGGAGTAGAAGTTCTTCGGCGCCGACCACGTCTCCGGGCGGCTGATGTCGGTGGTGGTGGAGTACGACCCGCCCGCGCCGGTCTGGTAGACGAGGTACCAAAGCCGCTGCGGCGCGAAGTAGAACACCTGCGGCGCGGCACGGTAGCCGGGGCCGATCTTGCCGCGGTCGAGGTAGTAGTGCGGCGCCGAAGCCGCCTGCGACCAGTCGGAGAAGCTGGTGTACATCAGGTTGTATCCGTTGGTGTACACCGACGCGAACACGTGGTACTTGCCGTTGTGGTAAATGACGCTCGGGTCCTTCACCGACACCGTCTGATGCGACGAGTCCGGCTTCGGGCTGATCAGGGTTCCGCTGGACGACCAGCGGAAGCTGGTGGGGAGATCGCCTGCGGCCGTCTCCGCCGTCGTGGCCGAAGACGGCGCGGGCGCCATGGTGAACGCCGACAGCGCCGCCACGACCGCCGTGGCGGCCGCGGCCAGCCTGGCCCGGCGTGAGGACGACGGCTTGGCGGACAGCTTCTTGATCATGGTTCGCTCTTTCCGGATGTCGTCATCGACGTTTTCGCCGCCATGAAGGAACTTTCGAGCAATGAAAGCAGCAGGCCTCGCGGGCGTCAATGTTTCGAAACAAACGAACATTTTCCAGATGTAACTTTCACGGCAGATGCTCCATTCAGGGCAACGCACTCAACGCAATTATCGCGGCACTCTTGTGAGCGTGAACATAGCGATGCCACACTGCGAAAACTCCCACCGCGTGAACCCGGGTTTCCGGATATCCCCTCGAGAAGGTGCCAAATATGAAATTGACAGCGAAGTCGGTGTCGCGAGCGGCACTCGTGACCACCTTGATCACGAGCGCCACGCTACTGGCGGCAGGCCCGGCGGGCGCCGCCTCGACGCTCGGCGCGTCCGCCGCGCAGAGCGGCCGCTACTTCGGCACCGCCGTCGCCGCCGGCAGGCTCGGCGACGGGACCTACGTCGGAATTCTCAACCGGGAGTTCTCCATGGTCACCGCCGAGAACGAGATGAAGATGGACGCCACCGAACCGAATCCGAACCAGTTCACCTTCGGCAACGGTGACCGGATCCTGAACCAGGCACGCGGCCAGGGCAAACGCGTACGGGGTCACACGCTCGCCTGGCACGGCCAGCAACCCGGCTGGATGCAGCGGATGGAGGGCCCGGCGCTGCGTTCCGCGCTCGTCAACCACATCACCAAGGTCGCGGGCCACTACCGTGGCCAGCTCTACGCCTGGGACGTGGTGAACGAGGCGTTCGCCGACGGCGGCTCGGGTGGCCGCCGCGACTCCAACCTCCAGCGCACCGGCAACGACTGGATCGAGGTCGCCTTCCGCACCGCGCGCGCCGCCGATCCCGGAGCCAAGCTCTGCTACAACGACTACAACATCGACAGCTGGTCCGCCGCGAAGACGCAAGGCGTCTACCGGATGGTGAAGGACTTCAAGGCGCGCGGCGTCCCGATCGACTGCGTCGGGCTCCAGTCTCACTTCGGCACCGGCATCCCCGGTGACTACCAGACCACCATCCAGCGCTTCGGTGAACTCGGCGTCGAGGTGCAGATCACCGAGCTCGACATCGCCGGATCGGGCGCGCAGCAGGCCGACAACTATCGCCGGGTCACGCAGGCCTGCTTCAGCGTCGCGCGCTGCGGCGGCATCACCGTGTGGGGTATCCGCGACACCGATTCCTGGCGCTCGCGCGACACCCCGCTGCTCTTCGACGGTGCCGGCAACAAGAAGGCCGCGTACACCTCCGTGCTGAACGCGCTCAACAGCGGCTCGGTGGTTCCGCACACCGCGGCATCGGCACACTGACCGGAGGTACCGATGCGACCGTCCCGGCACGCCCGGCTCAGGCGTGGACTCGCCTGGCTGGCCACCATGATCTGCGCCGCCACGCTGCTCCCGGCGGCGGCCGCCGCCGACAACCCGATCATCCAGCACATCCACACGGCCGACCCAGCCCCGCTGGTGCACAACGGCCGGGTCTACCTCTACACCGGACACGACGAGGACAACTCCACCTGGTTCACCATGAAGGAATGGCGGGTGTGGTCGTCCGCCGACATGGTGAACTGGACCGACCACGGCTCCCCGATGAACCTGGCCACCTTCACGTGGGCGAGCGCCAACGCGTGGGCTGGCCAGGCCATCGAGCGCAACGGCAAGTTCTACTGGTACGTGCCGACGACCAACAGGGCCACCGGGCGCTACGCCATCGGGGTCGCGGTGTCCGACAGCCCCACCGGCCCGTTCAAGGACGCGCTCGGCCACCCGCTGGCGGAGAACGGCGAGATCGACCCGACGGTCTTCATCGACGACAACGGCCAGGCGTATCTCTACTGGGGCAACCCGAACCTGTGGTACGTCAAGCTGAACCCCGACATGATCTCGTTCACGGGCAGCCCGGCCAAGATCCCGCTCACCACCGCGGGGTTCGGCACCCGGCCGGACGGCGGCAACCGGCCGACCCTGTTCGAGGAGGGCCCCTGGGTCTACAAGCGAAACGGGTTGTACTACAACGTTTTCGCGGCCAAGTGCTGCTCGGAGTTCATCGGCTATTCGACGGCGCCCGGCCCGACCGGCCCGTGGACCTACCGCGGCACGGTCATGCCGACCCAGGGCAGCAGCTTCACCAACCATCCCGGCATCGTCGATTTCCAGGGCGGCTCGTATTTCTTCTACCACAACGGCGCGTTGCCGGGCGGCGGTGGCTTCACCCGGTCTGTCGCCGTCGAGAAGTTCGGCTACCGGGCTGACGGCACACTCCCGACGATCACGATGTCCAGCACGGGAGCGCCGCAGGTCGCCGCTCTGGATCCGTATACCCGTCAGGAGGCCGAAACCATCGCATGGGGCTCCGGCATCGAGACGGAGGTCTCCAGCGAAGGCGGTATGAACGTCTCGCACATCGAGAACGGCGACTGGATCAAGGTGAAGGGCGTCGCGTTCGGTGCCGGCGCGGTTTCCTTCACCACCAGGGTGGCTTCGGCGACCGGCGGCGGCGACGTCGAACTCCGTCTCGACGGCCCCACCGGCACGCTGGTGGGCAAGTGCGGCGTCCGTGGCACCGGCGGCTGGCAGAACTGGGCCACGGTCTCGTGCCCGGTCACCGGCGCGTCCGGCACCCATGACCTGTACCTCCGGTTCACCGGCGGAGGCGGGTTCCTGTTCAACCTGAACTGGTGGCAGTTCGGCGCGCGCTGAGCCGGACCGCGGCGCCCGTCCCGTTTCCGAGGGGGCGGGCGCCGCGGCGCGTCCGGCCCCTTCGCCGGGGTCGTACCCATTCACGCAGAGTTCGCACATGTGGTCTGAATGGATGAAAATCGCCAGCCTGGCCCTATTCCTGGAAGAATCCTGAAACGGGCGACGACAGGAATCAACACAGTTTTGGGCAAGCGCCGCCCACTGGACAGAGTTGTCTTGGGAAGGTGGATTGTGTCCTCAGTCGAGTTGTCCGATATCCGTCCCACGCTGGCCGATGTGGCCAGGGTCGCCGGCGTGTCGACGGCGACAGCGTCCCGCGTGCTCAACGGTTTCGCCAGGGTGCGGCCGGAGACACGAAACCAGGTCAAATCCGCCATGGCCACGCTCGGTTACGCCCGCAGGCGGGCCGCGAGCCTGAAAGACCTGCGGCGCACCGGTTCGGTCGCGCTGGTGGTCTGCGAAACGATGCTGCAGCTGTTCGCGGACCCTTATGTGGCAAGGGTTGCGGCCGGGATGAACAAGGAGCTGACCGCGGCGGGATCGCAGCTCGTGCTGATCCCCATGTCGGCCGCGGAGGACTATCCGGCCTCGATCGCGCACTATCTCGCCGACGGGCACGTCGACGGAGCGCTGGTGGTCGGCATGCACGGCCGGTACCCGCTCGACCTCGCCTTGCTCGGTATCCCGGTGGTGTTCGGCGGGCGACCGGCGTGCGACAGGGATTCCGGCCGATACTCCTATGTGGACGCTGACAACCGGGGTGGCGCGGAGCAGGCCGTCCGGTACCTGATCGCGTCCGGGCGGCGCACCATCGCGACGATCGCGGGGCCACAGGACATGACCGCGGGCGCCGATCGGCTGCTCGGCTACCGGAAGGTCATCCGCGAGGCCGACGGCACCGATGACGGCCTGGTGGTCTTCGGCGACTTCGGGCTGGCCTCCGGCGAACACGCCACGGCACGGCTGCTCGAGCGCAGGCCGGACGTCGACGCCATCTTCGCCGCCTCCGACCTGATGGCGGCAGGCGCGCTCCGCGCGTTGCGCCGTGCCAGGCGGCGTGTGCCCGACGACGTCGCCGTGATCGGCTTCGACGACCTCCCGATCGGCCGCCGCACCGAGCCACCGCTGACCACGGTGCGCCAGCCGATCGAGGAGATGGGCGCCCGGATGGCCCGCGAACTCCTCGCGATGATCGAAGAACCCGCCACGCACCCCAGCCTGGTCTTCGACACCGAGCTGGTCGTGCGCGAGTCAGCCTGACCTCCCCTTCTCGCGCCAAGGGCGCCATCTGCCGGCAGATGGCGCCCTTGGATTGATGGCCGGCGTCGCGCGCTCCGGGGTCAGCCGGGGGCCGCGACTATGCGCCAGCGCTGGTTTTTGCTGGTGCTGTCGCTGTACTGGCCCAGATCGGCGCCGTTGCCCGCGCTCCCCATTCCGTCGATGTACTTGCCGGTCGCCCGGTTTTTGATGCGCACGGTGTTGGCGTCGGTCACCACCGACCACTGCTGGCTGGTGGCGGTGCTCGCGGCGTACTGAGCCACCGCGGCGCCGTTGGCCGTGCGGCCCGCGCCGTCGAGGTAGAGGCCGGTGGCACGGTTCTTGACGCGGACGTAGTTCCCGTAGTTCTCGACGACCCACTGCTGCTCGGCGCGGCTCGCGCTGTCTCCCCATTGGCCAGCGTCGCCGCCGGCGGACGTGCTTCCGAGGCCGTCGGCGTAGAGACCGGTGGCCGCGTTGACGATCCTCGCGTAAGTGCCGCCGCCGTCCCCGATCCCCCACGCGTACCGCAGCCGGGTCAGGCCTGACGCGTTCACCAGTGAGAGCTTGATGTTCGCGCCGGTCCCGGTCTTGGTGGTCAGGCTGTACCAATCGCCGTCACGCAGGCCCGGCCAGTACACGCTGCCCATCCCGAGGCTGCGCAGCTTGCTGCTGACACCCCGGTTGTAGTCGGCGAAGAACGACCCGCTCGGGATGCTGTAGTCGATCTTGTCGTAGCTGACGCCGTTCTTGCTGCCTGGCCCCATCGGCCCGCCCCATTCGGTGGCGATCGTGCGGTCGGCGTACGCGCCGATATAGCCGGCGATGTGGTTGGCCCATTCGTTTTCGCTTTCGTAACCGGCGAAGAACGAATAGTCGTGGACCGCGAGCAGCGTGTTGTTGAGTCGGCTGTCACCGCCGACACCGGCGACATTCTGCGCCAGGCCGCCACCGTCGAGTATCACCCGGCCACGCGGCACGCTGGGATACCTGTTCAGCCAGCCGTTGTACATATTGTTCAGACTGGTGATGTCGTAACCGGCCGGTTCGTTGATGACCTCGAAGTAGGCGTTCGGGTTACTGCCGTACTTGCCGACGACCCGATCCCACATCTGGTCGAACGCGGTCGAACTCTGCGGTTTTCCACCGGTGTACGCCCAGTAGGCCAGAATCACTTTCCCTTTGCTGAGCGCTTTGTCGATCGCACCGGTGTAGGTCGTCCAGTAGTTCGCGACGGTGGGCTCGTTGATCGGCATCCGGACCGTGTTCGCGCCGGTGATGGCATACATCTGGCCGACCACCTGGTCGGCGACGGTGGCGGCCGACGCGTAGGTGTCCGACGCGCCCAGCCCGGAGACGTACAACACGCCGTTGACGAAATTGTCGCGCTGGTCCGCCCAGTTCACCCCCCGGAACTGGGAAGTGGACGCGTGCGCCTGCATGGGCGCACCGGCCAGCATTCCGACGATCAGCGCGAATACCGCCAACAATTTCGGCGATCTCATCGACTCTTCCCTTCTGACCAGCCGCTCGCCTCGACCACAGCAGTGTGGCAAGATCGGTAGTGGCGAAATTAATATCAAGGAAATCGCCGACCGTGCGCAACAAAGCGAACCGAAACGCTCAACTACGTTCACGTTCGAACGGCCTATTCACCGAAATGCCGACCGGGGTCGTGAGTGTTCCGACCGGTTCTATTGAGGGGAAGGGCAAATGTGGCGTGCTCCGGGCAGGCCGGCGGGGCCGTCACTTCGCGAGGCTCGGACAGGTCGCGAGTGGTGACTCTGCTGCGTCCAACGGAGCAGAGTTACCACTCGCGCATGCCCTTTCGCTCTTGAACGAGGGGTTCCCCTGCTGCGTTCGGTGCAGCGGTGGAACCCCTCGCCCACGGCCTGGCCACGCGAGACCAGGGGTCGTGAGTGTTTAGACCGGTTAGAACCGGCCGTACCACTCACGACGCCACGTTTGGGTTTCCGGGCAATAACTCGGCGGGAACACTCACGACCCCGTATCAGTCGACGATCTCGAACCGGTCGACGGTGACCCAGTTGTCCGTCGCCGCGGGCCGCTGGGTGCCGGTGACCCGCACGCGGATCGTGTGCGGGCCGGACGTCAGCCGCGGGCTCGTCCACACCGCGACGTCTCCGGTGCGCTCGGCCGCGTACTCGTCGACGAGCGTCTCGGCGCCGCCGTCGACGGAGATCGCCGCGATGCCGTGGCCGGGTGCGGTGACACCGCGCAGCGTGACGCCGGTGCCGGCGAAGCTCAACGTCGCCGTGTCGCCCGCGACGTCACTGTAGGAGTTGGTTCCGGCGAAGATGCCAGGCTCGTCGGCGGCGTGGCCCCAGGTGCCGGTGTAGGTCACCGACGGGTTCGCGTCGTCCACTGTGGACTTCGGGGTGCCGAGGCCGAAGTACTCGACGGCGTCACGGAAGACCGTGTTGCCGGATTTCGTGGTCGACAGCACGAGGTAGACCCGGCTGCCGCCGGCAGGCGTGGTGAACGAAACCGGCCTCGTGACCCTGGTGCCGAGCGGGATGGACAGCGTCTCGCCCCCGGAGGCGACGACGGGGCCGTCCGGCCGGTCGAGCCGCGCCGTCCACGAGAAGCCGACGGCACCGCCACTGAGGTCGTCGTTGAAGACGGTGATGTTCCGCGTCACCGCACTGCCGTGCCGATAGGTGTCCACCGATCCCGGCAGCGGGAAGGCGCCGTTCGAGTCCGACACGCCCGACGCCGACCAGTAGGGCAGGTCGATCGCGGCGACCGGGTTGAACGCGGCTTGGATCCGCTGGAGCTGCGGGTTGCCCCAAGGGTCTGCCAGGTTGTCGGCACCGTAGATGGGATGCCCGCCCTCTTCCGGGGTGAAGTCGGTGGTGCGCACCCCTGGCACGACGCCGGCCCAGCCCGACAGCAGGGTGTAGGGCCGCAGGTCGGCGGCGTCCTTGCCACGCTTGGCCGCCGTGGCCGTGGCGAACCACTCGAAGCCCCGCTTGGTGTTGCACGCGGGCCAGATGTACTCGCCCTCGCCGTCGGGCCTGCCTGCCACGGGCTGGAGCCGCTCGCCGTACTTGCCGAGGCCGTCCAGATAGTGCCCGAACGTGGCGAAATTGGGGTAGCTGATGCCAGGGTACGGATTCGCGGGCTGGCCTGGTCCCGAGTCGACGCTGATCGGCCGGGTGCCGTCGGCGCCGTTCATCGCCGCGTAGAGGTCCTTTTCGAACTTCTCCGAGTCGAAGCCGGACAGGTCGGGTTCGTTGGACTGGCTCCAGCGGACGATCGCGGGATGGTTGCGGTCGCGCAGGGTCAGCGCCCGTGCGTGCTCGACCATGTAGTCGTGCCCGGCGACGAAGTCCTGCAGTCCGTTCGAGCCGCGGATGCCGGTTTCGTCGATGATCATCAGGCCCAGCTCGTCGGCCACGTCGAGCATGTACGGGCTGGCAGGCTCCTGGTGGACGCGGACCACGTTGAAGTTGAGGCGCTGGTAGTTGTCGACGGCCTGTGGCCAGCCACCGTTGCCTGCCGATGGCGGCAGGAAACCGGGCAGCGTGTCGTAGGCGTCGCCCTTGCCGCCGTTGTCGATCCGGTCGAAATCCGCGCCCTGCAGGTTGTCACCGCGCAGGTTCACGCGCACGCCGTTGACCGTGTAGTACTCCCCGTTCTGGGCGCTCTCCCGGAATCCGAACCGGTAGGCGGCGTCACTGCTGCGGCCGTCGTCGGTCACCACGTGCACCGCCAGCTTGTGCAGCTGGGCCCGGTAGCCCGGCCGATAGGGCACATTCGGCCACCAGTACGAGGTGGAACCGGGGGTCCACGCCACCGGGCCGACTCGCACGGTCACCGTCGAGTGCGCGGCCACCGTTGCCGTGCGGCCGGGCAGCGCCGGGTAGCCGAACGACGCGCCGGTCGCTGACGAAAGCCCGCCGGAGAGCGTCACCGACCGTGCGCTCCCGGAAGTGTTGGTCACCGAAACGTCGTAGCTGAGCGTCTTGTCGGTCACCGAGGTGCGGATGAACGTGTCGCTGACGTACACGGCCGGATACACGCGCAGGAACGCCGAGCGGTAGATGCCCTGAGGTACCGCTTCCGACCACTCCGCGGCGTCAGGGACCACGTACTTGCCGTTCGCCGGGTTCTTCATCGCGTTGCGGCCTTTCACCGCGACACTGATCGTGTGTGTGGTGCCCGGCGCGGCATAGGCGCTGATGTCGAAGTTCTGCGGGGTGAACGCGGTGGTCCGCGTCGCGACCTTGTTGCCGTCCACCGACAGCGTCGCCTCGTGGTTCACCGCACCGAACTCGATCCACGTCGACTGCGGGCGTCCCTGGTCCGGCACCGTGATCGTGCGCGAGTACACCGCCTCGGAAACGTCGGTGAAGCCCTGCTTGTACCAGCCGCCGCCCGGCACGGCGATCGACGTCGCGCCCCGCCCCGCCGGGGTGAAAGCCCAGCGGCCGGCCAGGTCGACGGAAGCGATCGCGGCAGTGCCTGCGGTCACGCCGTCCAAGCCGGGTGACGCCGTGGCCACTGGCTTCGCCGCGGCCGGTGCCACGCCTGTCACCAAGGCGAGAAACACCGTGGCTGCCGGCAGAAGCGGCGTGAAGCGCCGACGACGGAACGTCGGAGTGTGCTGCATGGGAGTAGCCCTCTCGTCATTGACGGGCAACGAACTGTCCTTTATGGACGCACACGACCGCAGGCCGCGCCACGCACCCATCACCAGGTCTGTGTTAGCGCTAACATTTCTGTGCGTGGTCGACGCGATCGATTCACTCGGAGTTTTCGGTGCGGACAACGCTTGTATGTATAGAGGATGCGCGAGAGGGAGTCCAGAGCCGATGCTGTGCGGCATGCCGTAAACGGCTGATGGCAGCCGACCGAGACCGGCTGGCTGCCGTCAACACGCGAAGCTACGGACTCGAACAGGAAACCTGGCCGTCGGGCACATTGCTGCCACTGGAACTGCCGGTGAGGCCGAAGGTCGCCTGACCGCCCGGCTGGATGACGCGATTCCAGTCGGCGTTGCGCACCGCGACCAGTGATCCCGCGCTGAGCCGGACACCGTTCCACACGCTCAGCACCTGCTGGCCTGCCGCGGGAGTCCACGACGCCGTCCAGCCGTTCAACGCGGTCGTGCCAGGGTTGCGGACGACCACCTCCGCTTGGAAACCACCGGACCAGGTGCCGGAGACCTTGTACTCGGCGTTGCACGCGCCGGGCACCGGTGTCGGTGTGCCCGGCTCGCCGACACCGGTGACTTCACCGTTGCCGCCGTCGAAGGTCACGTCCGAACAGCCGTAGAAGGTTTCCTTGCTGTCAGAGCGTTTCCACACCGAGTAGATGATGTGCTTGCCGATCTTCCCGGCAGGCAGCTTGCCCGCCCAGTTGTACTGACCGTCCACACTGCCGACCGGGCCGGTCAGCGGCGGGTGGTCGACGGAGAGGAACGGCTGGTCCTCGAGATCGTTCCAGGTCAGGGCCCTGGTCGGGCTCCAGGTGTCCTTGGTGACGTACAGGTAGAACCAGCCGGGGTGGGCCGCCCAGGCGTTGTAGGCCCACTTGAAGTCCGAGCCGGCCGTGAGGTGGGTTTGCGGCCAGTCGTCGCGAGGCAGGTTCCAGCCGTCGAAGGTCTGGTTGCCGCCACTGCACAGCTGGCCATCCGGGATGAACCCTCTGGTCCGGCCATCGCCGTCGGATCTCAGCACGCTGAACCAGTTGTACAGCGGGTTCGTGCCGCTCGCCGCGGCGGCCGCGGCGCAGGCCGGGTTCTGGGGTATCAGGTTCCCTTGCGGGGTGAGGCCGTCCTTCCAGCAGAAGAACGTGCGGCTACCCGGTTTCATCAGTGCGCCGTGCGCCGACGCCGGCGTGTTGCCGATCGCTATTCCGGCCATTGTGGACAGTGCGAGAGCCAGTGCGGAGAGCAGGGCTAGTCTTCGGGTTCTCCTCATCGCGGTCCTTCCGCTCACTTCTCTGGGAGCGATTCCAGACTCTGACTATCCGCATTCCTTGTCAAGAGCGGAATATCCCGGCTACGCTTATGAGAACGCTCTCAGACCGGTCTGGTGACGAGGAGGCGACGCATGAGACCGCGCTGTCTGCTCCCCGCCATCCTGCTGACGCTGACGGCCTGCTCCGCCGACCCGCCGCCGCCGCACGGTTCCGCCGCGTTGTCACCCCCAATGGCGTCCACGACGACGCTCGCCGCCTGGGTCGGCGAGCGCACCGGCGCCTGCCGCGACGTGACGACGCCGAGCCGCGAGGACTTCGCGCGGTTCATCGGTCCACAGTGGACGACACTGTATCAACCGTTCGTCGCCGAATGGGCAACCTGCTCGGTACCGCCGAACTTCCCGAAGGTCGGCCTGCTGGTGTTCCGGGATGGACGGTTTCCCGAGTTCCAGGCGCACTGGCGCGAGGCCATGGCCTCGGGGCGGGTCAACGACGGCCCCGCCTTCGGTTTCGGCAATGGTTTCGCGGTGACACAAGGGTTTCTTGCGACGTCCCGGCTAGGGCTCTACTACTTGCGGTGCCACTACGACGATCCGCAGGTGCATCGGATTCCCGCGGACGTCGAAGGCTGCGTTTTCGCCAACCCCGAGCACCACCACTGACCGCGCGATCCCGCGGCGAGCCCGGTGCTGCCGTGTCGTCCGGCAACCGTCAGCCTTTGACGGAACCGGTCAAGCCGCCGACGATGCGGCGTTCGGCGAGTACGAAAAAGGCCAGTGCCGGGATCATCGACAACGCGGTGAACGCGAGCACCCGTGCGGTGTCCTGCGAATACTGGGACTGGAACGTCGCCACCCCCAGCGGCAGCGTGAAATGCGCGGAATCGTTGAAGACGAGCAGTGGCAGCAGATACGCGTTCCAGCTGGTGACGAATGCGAGGACGGCGACGGTGGTCAGCGCGGGCGCGGACAGCGGCAGCAGTATCCGCCAGAAGAAGCCGAGCCTGGTCAGCCCGTCGAGCACGGCCGCGTCCTCGAGCTCGCCGGGTACCGCGCGCATGAACGGGCGCAGGATCACGATCGTCACCGGCAACGAGAACGCGGCCTCCGGAATCGCCACGCCCCAGAAGCTCTCCAGCATGCCGAGCTGCCGCAACCACAGGTACAGCGGCAAAGTCGCCACACCCAGCGGAAACAGCAGGCCGAGCGTGAACACCGTGTAGAGCGCCTCACGCCCCTTGAACATGTACCGCGAGAGCGCAAATCCCGCCATCGAGCCGAAGCCGACGGCCAGCGTGGTGGCGATGACGGCGATCAGCGCGCTGTTGCCGAGGAACGTCCAGAACGCGCTCGAACCGAGGATCGCGCGGTAGTTGTCCCACACCCACGGCCGGGGCAGCCCGGCGGGCTCGGCGTTGATCTGCGCGGTGGTGCGGAACCCGCCGAGCACCACGAACAACAGCGGGACAACGGTGACCCCGAGTACGGCGATCGCCGCGAGGTACCCCATCGACAGGCCGAACCTGCGCGGGCCCGGCATCAGCCCGCCATCCTGGTGAGCGCGCCTTCGGTGTCGCGGCGCAGCGCGAACCGCTGGTACAGCAAGGCGAACACGAAACAAATGGCGAACAGGATCACCGCGACCGCGCTGCCGAAGCCGAACTCATAGCGCTTGAAGCCGTGGTCGACCAGGTAGGTCGCCATCGTGGCCGAGGCGTTGGCCGGGCCGCCGAGCGTCATGATCCACACCAGGTCGAACAGCTGCAGCGAACCGATGACCGAGAGGAAGATCCAGATCCGGATGGTCGGGCCGAGCAGCGGCAGCACCACGTGCCGGGTGGTCTGCCACGCCGAGGCGCCGTCGAGCGCGGCCGCCTCCCGCAGCTCGGCTGGCACGGCCTGCAGGCCGGCGAGCAGGAGAATGATGCCGAAACCGATGTACTTCCAGGTGATCACGCCGAACAGCGTGTAGAGCACCAGCGCCGGATCGGCCAGCCACTGCTGGACCAGGCCGCCGAGCCCGGCACTGCGGAGCAGCTGGTCGACGAAGCCGCCCGGCTGCAGCATGAGCAGCCAGATCACCGCGGTGATCGCCTCCGACAGCACGTACGGCGCGAACACCAGTGCACGAACCACCGCCCGGCCACGCAACTTCCGGTTCAGCAGCAGCGCCAGTGCGATCGACAACGGCAACTGGACCACAATGGACAGTGCGGCGATCAGCAGGTTGTGCCCGATGGCGCCGCGGAACACATCGCCGGTGAAGGCGGCTTTGTAGTTGTCGAAGCCGACGAAATCGTCGAGCGGGCCGAAGCCGTTCCACTCGAACAGGCTGTAGAACCCGGCTATCCCGATCGGTACCAGCACGAACGCGGTGAACAGCAGCAGCGCGGGCCCCAGCAGGAACGCGAGTTCCAGCTTGGTGCGCAGCCGGGGCCGCCGCTCGCGGTGCCGGGCCGCCGGTGCGGACGGCACTGTCCGCACCGGGGCCGCCGTCGTCGTCACTTCCCGCCTGCAGCGGCCTGGTTCACCGCGGACACGATGCCCTCTGGCGTGCCCTGACCGGCGAAGAAGTTGGCGACGGCGTCGTTGAGCGCGGCGCCGACCGCGGTCGGGAACGCCTTGTCGAAGTACATCTGCAGGTAAGGCGCCCGCTGGCCGTAGTCGAAGACGCTCTTGAGCGTCTCGGTCTTCAATGCCTTCGCGGCCGCCGGGTTCACCGGCAGCCCGGCGCCCTTCGCCGCGATCTTGGTCTGCACCGGCTCGCTGCCGAGGTACCGCAGGAAGTCCGCGCACGCCTTGGGCGCACGCAGGGTGCACGAGAAGCCGTCGCCGCCGCCGAGCACGGCGGCCGGGTCACCGGCGCCACCGGGCACCGACGGGAACGGGAACCAGCCGACCTTCGACTCGAGGTCCTTGTCCTCGGTCAGCGAGGACATCGTGCCCGGCTCCCAATCGCCCTGCAGTTCCATCGCCGCCTTGCCGTTCGCGAGCAGACCGGCCGAGCTGCCCGCACCCTGCTGGGCGGGAGTGCCCGCGAATCCGGGCTGGAAGGGCTGCGTCGCCAGGAAGGCCTTGAGTAGCTCGCCCGCCTTCGTCCAGCAGGGGTCTTCCAGCTTGACCGCCTTGACCGCCTGCTTGAGCGTGTCCGCCGAGCAGGCGCGCAGCGCGAAGTAGTTCCAGTAGAACGCGTCCGGCCAGCGGTCCTTGCCGCCGACCGCCACCGGTGCCACACCAGCGGCCTTCAGCTTGGCGACGGCGGCGTTCAGTTCGTCCAAAGTAGACGGTGGGGTGGTGATTCCCGCCTGTGCGAACAGATCCTTGCGATACCAGAAGCCGACGATGTGCTGTTCGAACGGGACGCCGTACTGCTTGCCGCCGACCTGCCAGCCTTCGGCGAACTTGCCGATCGACGAGATCCAGCCCTTGGTCGTCTCGGTGAGGTCGGCGACCTTGCCGGAAGTGACCTGGGAACCCAGTTCGCCGCCGCCCCACGACTGGTAGATCTCCGGCGGCTCACTCGACTGCAGTGCCAGGGGCACCTTGGTGGTGAACTCCTCGTTCTGCAGCGGCTGGGCCTTGATCGTGACGTCCGGATGGGCCTGCCGGTACTCGGCGAGCGTCTCCTCCCAGATCGTCTTGATCGGGTCGGTGGTGCCGTTGTGCCACCAGGTGAGCGTGACCGGCCCGCTCGGCTGGGCGCTCGTATCGGCTCCCCCGCCGCAGGCGGTCACCACCAGCGGGACGACGGCCGCGAACGCTGCGAGAACACGGATTCGGCGGAACGAAAGCATCGTTGGTCCACTCCTGACGACTTCGGCCGAGTTGGACGGGGCGTGACGACGCCCGGGCTGGCGACGAGTTTGCGCGCCCGAAAAACGAATGTCAATCGTTGTCGATAACGTTTTACATGGCTAGGCTGAGTGGATGCAGCCCAGCTCAAGGGTCACTATCCGTGATGTCGCGGCCCGCGCCGGCGTCTCGGTGGCGACGGTGTCCAAGGTGCTCAACGAGCGGTACGGCGTCGCCGCCACCACGCTCGCCCGCGTCCGCGCGGTGATCGACGAGCTCGGCTACGAAGCGAGCCTGGTCGCGCAGAGCCTGCGCAACCAGCGGACGAACGTGATCGGCATCCTGGTCGCCGACCTCGAACCGTTCAGCACCGAGCTGCTCAAGGGTGCCGCCGACGCGATCCGCGGCAGCGGCTTCGAGCTGGTCGTGTACTCCGCGGGCGGACGTTCCGGCGACCCCGCAGGCTGGGAAAAGCGTTATCTGTCAAGGCTGAGCGGCACATTGGTCGACGGTGCCATCCTGGTCACGCCGACGGTGTCGCTCGCTGCCGTGCCCGGCACCCCCGTCGTCGCGGTCGACCCGCACACCGGCCCGTCCACGCTGCCCACGATCGACGCCGACAGCCTGCGGGGCGCGCAACTGGCCACCGAGCACCTGCTGGAACTCGGGCACCGGCGGATCGCCTTCCTCGCCGGACGCCCGGACCTGCAGTCGGCGGAACTACGCAAAACCGGTTACCTGCAAGCACTCGCGGCCGCCGGTGTGCCCGCTGACGAGACCCTCGTCCGCATCGGCGCCTACGACCCCGCCGTCGCCGCGGCCTCGGCACGCGACCTGCTGACCATGGCCGACAGGCCGACAGCCGTGTTCGCGGCCAACGACATCTCGGCGATCGCGACCGTGGGCACCGCGCTGGAGATCGGCCTGCGCGTGCCGGACGACCTTTCGGTGGTCGGTTTCGACAACGTGCCGGAGTCCGCGCTCTGCACTCCCCCACTGACCACAGTGGACCAGCCGATCCGCGAAATGGGCCACCGGGCGATCACCATGCTCGTCGCGCTCATCAACGGCGACGAGCTCGCCGAAACCCACGTCACCCTGGATACCGGCATGGTGGTGCGCGGCTCGACCGGCGCACCCGCATCGACGAAAGGCCGACAGCGTTGACCACCGAGCCAGCCACGCCCAGCCCGCCTTGGCAGGATCCGGCGGCCGATCCCGGCGAGCGGGTCCGCGCGCTGATGGCGCGGATGACCCCGCGCGAGAAGATCGCGCAGCTCTACGGCATCTGGGTCGGCATCGACTCCGGCGGCGAGATGGCGCCGCATCAGCACGACTTCGCCGACGCGAAGCTCGACTGGGACGAACTGGTCGGCCACGGCGTCGGCCAGCTGACCCGTGTCTTCGGCACCCGGCCGGTCGACCCGGCCGTCGGCGCGCGCAGCCTCGCGCGCACGCAGCGGCAGATCGTGGCGAGCGGCCGGTTCGGCATTCCGGCGATGGTGCACGAAGAGTGCCTGACCGGCCTGGCCGCCTGGCGGGCGACCATCTATCCGTCCCCGCTGTGCTGGGGCGCGACCTTCGACCCGGCGCTGGTCCGGCGGATGGGTGAGCGGATCGGCGCGGCGATGCGGCGGCTCGGCGTGCACCAGGGACTCGCGCCGGTGCTGGATGTCGCGCGAGACCTGCGCTGGGGCCGCATCGAGGAGACGATCGGCGAAGATCCGCTGCTGGTCGGCGCGATCGGCAGCGCCTACGTCGCCGGGCTGGAATCGGCAGGCGTGGTCGCGACACTCAAGCACTTCGCCGGATATTCGGCTTCGCGGGCCGGGCGCAACCTCGCTCCGGTCCCGATCGGCCCGCGCGAGCTCGCCGACGTGGTGCTGCCGCCGTTCGAAATGGCGCTGCGCGCGGGTGCCCGTTCGGTGATGAACGCCTACACCGACAACGACGGTGTCCCCGTCGCGGCCGACGCCGCGCTGCTGACGGGATTGTTGCGTGACACCTACGGTTTCACCGGGACCGTGGTCGCGGACTATTTCTCGGTGGCGTTCCTGTACAAGCTGCACGGTGTGGCCGAAGACCGCGGTGACGCGGCCGCGCAGGCGCTGGCCGCGGGCATCGACGTGGAACTGCCCACCATGGACTGCTACGGCGAGCCGCTGCTCGCCGCGGTGGCCGACGCCGCCGCCATCGACCGCGCACTCGAACGGGTGCTGCGGCAGAAATGCGAGCTCGGCCTGCTCGACGCGGACTGGGCGCACGAGGTCCCCGACGAGATCGACCTCGACGACGCGGAGTCCCGTGCGGTGGCGGCCGAACTCGCCGAGCGCTCGATCGTGCTGCTGCGCAACGAAGGAGCGCTGCCACTCGCACCGGGACACCGGATCGCCGTCGTCGGGCCGCGTGCCGACGAAGCGAGCGCGATGCTCGGCTGCTACTCGTTCCCGCTGCACGTCGGCGTGCACCACCCCGACGTGCCGTTCGGCGTGGAGGTCCCGACCGTGCGCGACGCGCTGAGCGAAGATCACGACGTCACGTACGCGCTCGGCTGTCCGGTGCTGGGTGGCGACGACGCCGGCATCGCCGCGGCCTCCGCTACGGCTCGCGACGCCGATATCTGCGTCGCCGTGCTCGGCGATCACGCGGGCCTGTTCGGCCGCGGCACCTCCGGTGAAGGGTGCGACGTCGCCGGCCTCCGGCTGCCGGGACGTCAGGAGGAGCTGCTCGAAGCACTGCTCGCGACCGGCACACCCGTGGTGCTGGTGCTGCTGTCCGGCCGCCCGTACGAACTGTCCAGGCAGGCCGACCGGCTGGCCGCGATCGTGTGCGGTTTCTACCCCGGTGAGGAGGGCGCCGCCGCGCTCGCCGGTGTCCTCAGTGGACGGATCAACCCGTCCGGCCGCCTGCCCGTCGGCTTCCCCGGCGCCGGCGCGGCCCAGCCGTCGACCTACCTTTCCGCGCGGCTCGGCCAGCGCAGCGAGGTCAGCACCGTCGACCCGACGCCGTTGTTCCCCTTCGGCCACGGGCTTTCCTACGCGCAGGCCACGTGGGAGAGCGTCAGCGCGGCCGGCCCGTCGTGGCCGACAGACGGTGAGTGCCGGGTCGTGGTCACCCTGCGCAACGACACCGACCGGGACACCACCGAAGTCGTCCAGGTCTATCTGCACGACCCGGTCGCCGAGGTGGCACGGCCGGTCCAGCAGCTCATCGCCGCGCGCCGGGTGGACCTGGCGCCCGGCCGCACCGAGGTCGTCGAGATCGGCCTGCACGCGGACCTGACCTCCTACACCGGCCGTGCGGGCAAACGGATCGTGGAACCCGGCGACGTCGAACTCTGGGTAGGCACCTCGAGCGCGGAGATCATCGCGAAACTGCCGTGCGCGCTGACCGGCCCGCGCCGCGAGGTCGGCTTCGACCGGGTCTTCGGCAGCCTGGAGTGAACCGGCCGGTCGCCTCAGCGGATGCGCGAAGCCAGGGTGAGCGCGGAAACGCCGAGCAGCACCAGCATCGCGACGGGGAAGAGCACCACCCACGGCGCTCGTTCCGCGAAGGGCATGCCTTCCGCGAGCAGCAGTCCCCACTCCGGGCGCGGCGGCCCCGCGCCGAGGCCGAGGAATCCCAGCGAGGCCAAGGCGAGCGCCACCCCCGGTAGCCGGACGACGGCGTTGCGGGTGACCGCGGGGACCACGGCGGGCAGCACGTGCCTGGTGAGGATCCAGAACCGGCCCGCGCCGATGGCACGCACCGCGTCGAGGTGTTGTGCGGCTTGTTGTTCCAGCGTCAGCGATCGGGTGTGCGCGGCCAGCGGCGCCCAGAACACACAGGCGACGGCCACCGCCGCGCCGAAGACACCCGGCCCGGCCACGGTGGCCACCAGCAGTGCGGCGACCGTCGGCGGCAAGGCGTTGGCGACGTCGATGGCGCCGGAGCCGCGAACCGTCAAACCCCAGGCGAGGCCGATCAGCAGCGCCGCGACGGTCACCAGCACGGCGAGGCCGACGGTGCTCAGCGCGCCGTGCCCGATCCTGGCGAGCAGGTCCCGGCCGAGTGAATCCGTTCCGAACGGATGCCGCGCGGAAGGCGGCAGCAGCCGAGCCGTGAGGTCGACGGCGAGCGGATCCCTCGGCAGACCGGCAGGGAGCACGGCCAGTATCAGGAAAACGGGCGTGAGCGACAGCCAGCCAGGCCGCCGCGAAGCGTGGCTCGGCGGAGCCTGCAGCCCCCGTTCCGCGAAAGCGGGGCCGAGCAGCGCCCGTTGCGTCCAAGCCGCGAGTGCGCCCGCGGCCGTTCCCACGACCAGTACCACCAGCACACAGCCTTGGACCACGGGCATGTCCTGCGCGAGCGCGCCCGCCACGGCCAGCCTGCCGATGCCGGGCACCGCGAACACGACTTCGACGGCTACCGCGCCGCCGAGTAACCCGGCCACGATCAGCGAAAGCTGAGCACCGACCACCGAGGCCGCTCGCCTGGCGACCGCCGTGACCAAGGCGCGGCGGTTGAACCCCGCCGCGCGCCAGGTGCGTACCCATGGCTCGGCCAGCGCGCACCGCACCGCATCGCTCGCCACGGTGCCGAGCAACGCGCCCGCCGGCACACCCAGCGCGATCGACGGCAGCACCGCGTACCGGGCGTCTTCCCAGCCCGAGGTCGGCAGTATCCCCAGCCGGACGGCGAACACCAGCAGCAGCCCCGTGCCGATCAGGAACTCCGGCAACGCCGCGAGCGCGGCCGCGGTCCGGCCGCTCTTGACCAAGACCAGCAAGGCCGCGACGCCACCCGCCACCGCCGCGGCGAACCCGGCCAGGCTCAGCGACACCAGCAGCGCGCGGAGCAGTTCGGGGCCGACCGGCTCGCCGGAGACCCACGACCGGCCGAAGTCCCCGCGCGGCAGCCCCGCGAGCCAGTCACGAAGCAACCCGAACGGCCCCGCGCCGAGGCCGAGCTCGGCCCGGATCGAGGCGAGCGCGGCCGCGTCGGCTTCGCGGTCGGCGAAACGGGCTCGCAGCACCGTGAGCGCCGGATCCCGGCCGGCGAGCATCGGCAGCAGGCCGACGGTGACCGTGACCGCCAGCAGCAGTGCGCACCGGCGCAGCACGGTCACGATCGGTGCGTCCCCTTGGTGACCAGGTGGCGCTCGAACGAGTCCGCTGCGACGTCTTCGACGCCGGAAGCGACCCCGAGGTGAGCGCGTTCGTGCACCAGCGGGATCAGCGCGCCGGTGGCGAGCACCTCGGCTTCGACCTTCAGCGCCGCCGCCTCGCGTGCCTTCGGCTCGCCCAGTACGCCCGACGCGGCGACCGTGGTGTCGATCGCGGGATCGCACAGCCGGGACAGGTTGTAGCCGCCCTTGCAGGTCAGATCCGTGGAGAGGAAGGCGAAGGGGTCGCCGGTGTCGAGCAGGTAGGACCGGCTCGAGATGACCGCGTCGAATTTGCCCGCGAGCAGGTCCGGTTCGAGCAGGCTGTACTCGCGTACCACCTGTTCGACGACGAACCCCTTGGCGCGCAACGCTTCGGCGACGACCGAGGCGACCTCGGGCAGTTCGGCCCTGTCGCTGTGGGTGGCGAGCACGATCTTCTGTCCATTCGGGACGGACGGGACGGGAACCGGCGCGAACTCACGCTGCGTCGGCGCCCACGGGCTGGCGGGGCCGTAGATCCCGCGAGCGGCTTCGGCTTGTCCTTCGTAAACGCCTCGCGCCAGTGCGGCCGGATCGACGGCCGCTCGGACGGCCGCGCGCAGACCAGCGTCGGCGAACGGCCCGCCGGCGGCGTTGAGGTGCAGGAAGACCGTACGCGGCAACGGAACTTCGAGCAGTTGCTTCGGGTCGACGCTCGCCGCGACGGGCAGCGACTGGACGATGTCGGCCTCACCGGCACGCAACGCGCCGGCGCGTGCGGTGGCGTCGGGGACGAACCTGACGTCCACACCGGGCGACCGGGGCGCACCCGCCCAGTAGCCCGCGAAGGCGTCGAGTGTCGCGGTGTCCTTGCCCACCAAGGACTTCAGCACGAACGGCCCGGTCGCGGTGCCCGCGGGGTCGACGCGATCCGGCTGGTACGCCGACGGCGCGAGGATGACGAGGTTCGGGGACGAAAGGCGTTGCGGCAGCACCGGATCCGCTTTGGCGGTCGTGATGACGAGATCGCGCTCGCCCTCGGCGCTCGCGGTCAGCCCGACGCCCTTGAGCGCACGGGGAAGCGGGCTCGCGGTGGTGGCCTTGGTGAGCGCGTTCGCCGCGTCCGGCGCGGTCAGCGCGGCGCCGTTGTGGAACTTGACCCCGGCGCGGAGACGGAACCGCCAGCTCGTGTCCCCCGTCCTGGTCCAGCTCTCGGCGAGCCCGGCGGCCGGTACACCGGCGGAGTCGAGTTCGACCAGCGGCTCGGCGATGCCCAGTCGGGTCAGCAGCAGCGCGTCGTCACCCCACGGCGACAGTGCCTTGGCAGGCGGGACGGGCAGTACCACCCGCAGCCTTCCGCCAGTGTCACCACCCGCCGCAGCACCCGCGAAACAGCCGCCGGTGACCATCGCGACGACGAGCAGAAGCACTCCCGGTTTGAGCACTCGGAGCATGACATGCCTTTCCATCAGCGGGCGAACGCACCGCGGGTCACGAGCACGGCGAGCACGACAGCGCCGCCGAGTGGAGCAAGGGCGAGCAAGAGCCACGCCACCGGTCCGAGGCCGAGTACGGCGCCGCCCGCGGTACTGCAGACCAGCACCGCGACCCCGCCGACCGACGCCAGGAAGCCGAAATAGGCGCCCAGCCTGCGCTCACCCGCCAGCCTGGGCAGCAGTTCCTGCGCGGAGGGGACGGCGAGCATCTGCCCGAGCGTCAGCAGCACGACCATCGACACCGCGGGCACCAGCCCCGGCAGTGGCAACGCGACGACCGCGAAGGCCGCGGCCATCAGGCCGAACCCCGCCACCACCGACTTGGCCGGGCCCAGCAGGCGGCGGGCGAGCACCGTGACCGGCACCTGGCCGAACACGACGATCACCGAGGCCAGCGCGAACAACCAGCCGAGCGCGGCCTCGTTCCCGGTCGCCGCCCGCAATTCGGTGGGCAGTGCGAGGTAGAGCTGGTTGTACGACACGAGATAGCCGGAGTACGCGACGGCGAAGACCAGGAACACGCGGTTCCGGAGCACCTCGAGCCAGCCGTCGAGCAGTGGTTCGGACCTGTGTTCGCCCGGCAGCCTCGGCAGGAACCGGGCGTGCCCGGCTCCGATCAACGCGAACAGCCCCGCCGCGGACAGGCAGGCGACCTCGAAGTCCTTGAGCACCAGAGCGCCCAGCAAGGGGCCGGTCACCGCGCCGACCTCGCCGCAGACAGCGAGCAGCGCGAAAGCCGTGGTCCGCTGCTCCGGCCCCGCTTCGCGGGCGACCGAAGCCTCGACCGCCGGCGAGAACAGCGCGCCGCCGGCGCCGGTGAGCACCGCGCCCACGACCACCCAAGCCAGGTCCGGCGACGCGCCCAGCAGCACGAAGCCGGCCACCCGCACCCCGATGCCCGCGAGGATCACCGGCTTCGCGCCGAGCCGGTCGGTGAGCAGGCCGCCCACCAGGAACATCCCCTGCTGGCTGAACGTCCTCAGCCCCAGCACCAGCCCGACCAGCCAGCCTGCCAGCGCGAGGTCGTCGACAAGGTGCCCTGCCAGGTAGGGCAAGACCATGAAGAACCCGATGTTGAACAGCAGCTGGGTGGAAATCAGAAGCCGTACCATCGGCGGCAGTTCCCCGAACCGCGCCACCGTCTGACGGCGCGTGACAGCTTCGTTCACCGGACAGACATTAATGGTTTTCATTGTCGACTACTCGGTTCAGTGATCGAACACACGCGTCGGCGTCGAAAAGCGGTCGAATCGATTCGAGCTCGCACTATCATCGGCGCATGGTCACCATCGCAGATGTCGCCAGAGCGGCCGGGGTCGCGCCGAGCACGGTGTCTTATGTGCTCTCCGGCAGGCGCGCGATCTCCGAGGACACGCAACGGCGTGTCCAGCGCAGCATCAGCGAACTGGGCTACGTCCCGAACGCGGGCGCGCGGGCGCTGGCCAGCAACCGCACCAATGTCCTCGCGCTGGTCATTCCACTGCGGACGGACCTGAACGTCCCTGTCGTCATGCAGTTCGTCGCGGCCACGGTCACCGAAGCTCGCAAATACGACAACGACGTGCTGCTGCTGACCAAGGACGAGGGCCCGGACGGCCTGCACCGGGTGGCCGCGTCGTCACTCGCGGACGCGCTGATCGTGATGGACGTGGAGAACACCGAGCCCCGGCTGCCGGTGCTGCGCTCGCTGAACCGGCCGGTGGTACTCGTCGGCGTACCCGCCAAGCCCGGCGACCTCACCTGCGTCGACCTCGACTTCACCGCGGCCGGTTCGGCGGCCGTCAACCACCTCGCCGACCTCGGGCACTCCGAGATCGTCCTGATCGGCCCCTCCCCCGCCGTCTACCGGCGAGGCACGAGCTACGCCGGACGTTTCCTGCGCGGTTTCCGCAAGGCCGCCACCAAACGCAAGGTGCGCGCCGGGTCCTTCCCCTGCGCTCCCTCCTACGACGCGCTCCGCGACTGCCTCGACGACATCTTCGCCAAACACCCCGCCTTGACCGGGCTGGTCGTCCACAACGAAGCGATACTGGGCCCGCTGCTCGCGGAACTGAGCCGCCGCGGCAAGAGCGTGCCCGGCGACATCTCGGTACTCGCGATCTGTCCGGAGGACATGGCGGAGGGCCACTCGACGCCGCTCACCTCGATCGCCATCCCGGCGGACGAAGTCGGCAGCCTCGCCGTCGAAATGGCGATGCGCCAGCTCGACGACGACGGCCAGCCCGAGATCCGGCTGCTCTCACCTCGCCTGACCCAACGAAGCAGCACCGGCCCAGCGCAGAGGTCGTGAGTGGTATGGCCGGTTAGAACCGGCCATACCACTCACGAGTCCTTAAACCCCGCCAACCGTCAGCGCGGCCCCGGTCGCCTTCACCGGCTCCTCGCCGTCCGCGAACGCGACCTGCCAGCTCGCCGGTGGCGACTCGACGTCGACATGCACGTTGTCGCCATCCCTGCGCGTGTGGAACGTCGACCCGCCAACCACAGTGGTGACCCGCGCACCGTCGGCCAGCCCGTACATCTGCAGCGTGACCCCGTCGGCGTAGGCGTAGTCCGGGCGGTCGTCGACGGCACCGAGCGGCAGCACCGTGTTCGGCCGCACCAGCAACGGGACAGTGAGGAAATCGCAGGTCGTCTTCACCCACCGGGGCCCGTGGATCTCCTCGCCGGTGAAGAAGTCGGTCCACACGCCTTCCGGAACGTAGTACGACACCTCGCCGTCATCGGAGAACACCGGTGCGACCAGCAGCGAGTCTCCGAGCATGTACTGGCGCTCCAGGTGCGTGCAGGCCGGATCGTCGGGGAACTCCAGCGCCATCGCGCGCATCATCGGCGTGCCGTCGGTGCTCGCTTGCAGCGCGGCGTTCCACAGGTACGGCATCAGGCGGGCTTTGAGCTTGGAGAACACCCGCAGCACGTCGACCGCTTCCTCGTCGAACAGCCACGGCACGCGATACGACGAGCTGCCGTGCAGCCTGCTGTGCGAGGACAGCATCCCGAACGCGATCCAGCGCTTGAACAGGGCTGGATCAGGGGTGCCCTCGAAGCCGCCGATATCGTGGCTCCAGTAGCCGAAACCGGACAGGCCCAGTGAAAGGCCGCCGCGCAGGCTCTCCGCCATCGACTCGTAGGTCGACTCACAGTCGCCGCCCCAGTGCACCGGGAACTGCTGCGAGCCCGTGGTCGCCGAGCGGGCGAACACCACCGCTTCACCATCACCGCGCCGTTTGCGCAGCACGTCGAAGACGGTCTGGTTGTAGAGATAGGTGTAGTAGTTGTGCATCCGCTCGGGATCGGACCCGTCGAAGTAGGCGACGTCGGTCGGCACCCGCTCGCCGAAGTCGGTCTTGAAGCAGTCCACTCCCTGCTCGAGCAGAGCGTCCAATTTGGACGCGTACCAGGCGCGGGCTGCCGGGTTGGTGAAGTCGACCAGCGCCATGCCCGGTTGCCACAGGTCCCACTGCCACACGTCGCCGTTCGGCTTCTTCAGCAGGAAGCCGCCTTCGACACCCTCCGCGAACAGCGGGGACCGTTGCGCCACATAGGGATTGATCCACACCGAGATGTGCAGGTCACGCGCCTTCAAACGCTCGAGCATGCCCTCCGGGTCCGGGAAGGTCCGCGGATCCCACTCGAAGTCGCACCAGTTGAACTCGCGCATCCAGAAGCAGTCGAAATGGAAGACGCTCAGCGGCAGGTCCCGCTCGATCATGCCGTCGACGAATTCCGAGACCGTCTTCTCGTCGTAGTCGGTGGTGAAGGACGTCGACAGCCACAGCCCGAATGACCAGGCTGGTGGCAGCGCGGGCTTGCCGGTCAGCGCCGTGTACTTGCGGATGATCTCCTTGGGCGTCGGGCCGTAGATGACGAAGTACTCCATCGTCTGGCCTTCGACGCTGAACTGCACCCGCGAGACCGATTCCGAGGCGACCTCGAAGGACACCTGCCCCGGATGGTTGACGAACACGCCGTAGCCGGAGTTGGTCAGATAGAACGGGACGTTCTTGTAGGCCTGCTCACTGCTCGTGCCCGCGTCGGCGTTCCAGATGTCGACGACCTGGCCGTTGCGGACCAGCGGCCCGAACCGCTCGCCGAGCCCGTACACCAGGCTCCCCACGCCCAGATCCAGCTGCTCCCGGACATGGTGCTTGCCGTCCAGGCTCATGAAACCCATGCCCTTGGGCCCGCTGGTGGTCAGCACCTCGCCGCCGACGACGAAGTCGATCTGCCAGGTGTCGCCGCGGTGCAAGCGGACGGACAACGCGCCGGAGGTCAGCGTGCTGCCGGAGTCGGACACCTGCGCCTCGTCGTCGGTGGTGGTCAGCGCGAACTGCGGCTCACGCGGGAGCCCGCCCTCGAAATGCGTCACGCTGACGCCGATCACGTCCGCCATCGGCGAGGAGAACTCGACCGTCGCCACGGGACCTTTCAGCAGGTCGCCGCGATGGCGGATGCGATGGGTCGGCGCGTGCACCACGACCCGGTCCGGCTCCGCGGTGAGGTCGTACACCTCGACCGGATGCGCCGCCCGCACCCCGTCACGCAAGAGCCAGTACCCGTTGCTGAACTTCATTTGACCGCCCCCGCTGTGATGCCACGTGTCAACGTGCGCTGGAAGATGAGGAAGAAGGCGATCGCCGGGATCACACCGAGCAACGCCGAGGCGCTGGTCATGGTCGCGTCCATCATCCGCTGGCCCTGCAGCACGCCGAGCGCGACGGGAACGGTCTGCGTGTCGTTGGAGACCAGCAGCACCAGCGGCAGGAAGAACTCGTTCCACGTCCAGATGAAGAAGAAGACGAACAGCACGCCCAGCGTCGGCCTGCTGATCGGCACCACGATCCGCACCAGCGTCTGCCACTTGTTCGCGCCGTCGAGGCGTGCCGCCTCGAGCAGTTCGTGCGGGAACCCGACGAACGTCGACGACAGCAGGTAGGTGCCGAACGCCGCCTGGATGATCGTGAAGATGATGATCACCGAAAGCTGGGTGTCGTACAGCCCGGTCTCGTTGGCCAGGAAGTACAACGGGTAGACCAAAGCCTCCTGCGGCAGCGTGTTCGCGAGCAGGAAGGCGACCATGATCCACCGGCGCCCGCGCACCCGGCCGATACCGAGCGCGTACGCGTTCAGCACGGAGATCACCACCGCGAGCACCGCCACCGATCCGCTGATGACGAAGCTGTTGAGCAGCTTCTTCCCGAAGTCGACGCGTTCCCAGAAGTCGATGAGCCCCTGCAGGTACACACCGTCCGGAAAGGACAGTGGCCCGTCGGCCGCGTACTCCGCCGGTGACTTCAGCGCGTTCAGCACCACGATGAGGAACGGCGCGAGCATCACCGCCGCCAGCGCGATCAGCGACCACAACGTCGCATGACGTTTCACGCACGCTCACCACGATTCTGCACTCGAAGGAACACCGTGGTGAGCACCAGGATCAGGACCGTGAGCACGGTCGCGATCGCCGCGCCGTACCCGACCTGGGTCTTCTCGAAGAAGTTCTGGAACGAGAAGTACGAAGGCACGTTGGTCGACCCGCCAGGCCCGCCCCTGGTGAGCACGTAGATCGGCCCGAACACCTTCAACGCGGCGATCGTGCAGGTCAGCAGCACGACGAAGACCTCGGGTCGCAGCTGCGGCACGGTCACGTGCCGGAACCGGCCCCACCACGACGCGCCGTCGAGTTCGGCGGCCTCGTGCAGCGACGGGTCCGCGCGCTGCATCCCGGCCATGAAGATCACCACCGGATAGCCGAGCTGGATCCACACCAGCACACCCATCACGCTCCACAGCGCGAAGTCGGGATCACCCAGCCAGTTCCGGGCGAGCGAGCCCAGCCCGACATCCGTGAGCAGCTCGTTGACCGCGCCCTTCGGCGCGAGTATCCAGCTCCACACGATGCCCGCGACCGCGATCGGCAGCACCTGCGGCAGGTAGACGCACGCGCGCAGGATGGCGGCCGCCCTCGTCCCGAACCGCTTGGCGACGAAGTCGAACAACGCGGCCGCGATGACCAGTCCCAGCAAGGTGGGGATGATGGCCATCGCCACCACGAGGCCGAGGTTGTGCTCGAACGAGGACCAGAACGTCTCGTCCGCGAAAAGTTTCCGGTAGTTGTCCAGCCCGGTCCATTCCGGATCTCCGGCGCCCGACCACTTGGTGAAGCTGATGCCGATGTTCATGCCGAACGGCACCAGGATCACCGCGATCAGCAGCAGCGCGCCGGGGATCAGGAAAAGCAGGTAGGACCCGCGTCCTTTGCTCATTTGCCCAGGTTCGCCAAATTCTCCGCGTAGGGCTTGACGAGTTCGTCGAGAGCCTGCGACGGCGTGGCGGTGCCCGTGATCAGCTTCTGCACCGCGGAGACCAGCACGTCGTAGTACCCGGGCGCAGGCCAGTCGGGGTAGAAGGCCAGTTTGTCCTCATTGGACAGCGTGGTGAAGTTGTCCACCAGGTCCTTGAGCCGCGGATCCGCGGGCGGGGTCGCACCGGTCACCACGGGCACGCCACCGGCGTCGCGCAGCTTGTCCTGGATCGGCTGGGACAGCGTGATCGCGATGAAATCGGCCGCGAGGTCCTTGTTCTTGGCACCCTTCGGCACCACCCACATGTTGCCTGCCGACCCCGAGGTCATCCCCGGCCACGGCACCGAACCCCACTGGAAGTTCTTGACGCCGGAGGCCAGCCTGCCGTACCACCAGCTGCCGCTGACCATGATCGGGTACTTGCCCTGGATGAACGAGGTGCCCATGTCCTCGGCCTTCAGCCCGGCCGTGTCCTTGCCGAGGTAGCCCTTCGCGACCCAGTCGGCGAAGGTGGTGGCGCCGTAGGTCCACGCGGCGTCGTGGAAGTCCACCTTGCCGGTGTAGCGCTGGTAGCGGTCGACCCAGCCACGGTCGGCCTTGGTCAGCGCGAGCTGGTACATCAGCTGGTGCGCCGGATACTCGGCGCCCGCGACGGCGAGCGGCGTGACGCCGGCGGCGACGAACTTGTCCATCGCCGCGGTCAGCTGCTCGATCGTCGCTGGCGGCTCGATACCCCGCTGGGCGAACATGTCCTTGTTGTAGAACACCTTCACGTACTCGGCGTAGTTCGGCACCCCGAACCACTTGCCGGAGCCCATCACGCCGCTCTCGTCGTACCGCGCGGTGTTCTGGATCGACGGACCGAGCACCTTGTCCCAGCCGCGCTTGGCAACCTCATCGGTCAGGTCGGTCAGCAGTCCCTGCTTGGACAGCAGCCCTGCGGTCGCGTTCCCCTTGTTGTACTCGAGGATGTCGGGAGCGTCCTTCGAGTTCAGCACCATCGGCGCCGTCTTCTGGATCTGCTCGAAACCCTTTTCCTCGAACGCGACCTTCACCCCGGGATGGCTCGCCTCGAACTGCTTGATCGCCTCGGCCCACGCCACGCCCATGGCGCTCTCCGGCGGCTCGTAGTGCCACAGCTTCAGCGTTTTCGGCCCATCGGCGGAATCCTGCCCGGCCCCACAGCCGGTGGCCGCCAGCATGACGGTCACGACGGCCGCCAGTAATCGCTTGGACATCAGTTTTCCTCCAGTTCGATGACGCCTCGGCCGGCCACACGACGGCGTGGTGCCCACCGGAGATGATCGTTGGCCATGACGGCCTCCTTCGCATCCTCGGCGATCGTCGAAGCGATTCGATGGCTCACGATAGGACGAGCGCGCGCGGAACACAATGGCCGATTGTGTCCGGCGATGTTTTCCGCGCCGCACGTGCGGACTCCACAATGGACCGCGGATCAGCGCCCGGCGAAGAAGTCCCGCGCCGTCCGGGGTGCCCAGAGCAGGGCGACAAGGAGGATCTGCGCGGCACCGACGGCCGGGATCACGGCGTGGAACATCGGCGAGGTCGACCAGGAAACCGCACTGAACACGACCGAAAGCAGTTGGGAGACCGTGGCCAGCCGACGGGTCCACGGCCGGCCGGTGGCCAGTTTCCATGCCAGCAGCGCGCACAGCACCAGCAGCACGCCGTGGAAGACCGCTCCGGAGGCCACGGCGATGTCCGCCGACCGTGCGACCTCGGCCGCGGGGAAGCCAGGGTGCCGCGCCGCGATCTGGGCGCGCAGTGCGTCCGGCTTGGCCGCCATCACCGCGGGTACGACCAGGTGACTGATCGCGACGGCCACCAGCAACCCCCTGGCCGACTGGATCGGTGCGGGTATCCGCGAGGCCGGCGTGGGTGACTCCATGCTCTAGGCCTCCTTTTCCAGGGAACCTCGCGTGCGGCGCCATCGGGGGCCGGTAGTTCCGGCGGTCCGCGGGGTGTCACCGCGTTGTGCCCATGCCTGGTTGAGCCGGGTGATCAGCGCCAGCGCGGTGGCCACGTCCGCGTCCGGCCAATCGGCGATGACCTCGGTGAACACGGTGGTTCCGGCCTGGACCGTGGCCTCGATCTCGGCGCGGCCGTCTTCGGTCTGCCGCACGAGGAAGGTGCGGGAGTCGTAGGGGTCGGGCTCGACGATGAGCTGGCCCGCTCGTTCCAGCGCGGTGAGGTGCCTGCTGGTCGCCGAGGCCGTGAGGCCGAGTTCGGCGGCGATCGTGCTCGGGCGGACGGGGCCGAGCGCGGCCACCGTCCCGAGCACGCGGACGCGGGTGAGGTCCAGGTGCCGGGAAATCCGGCGGTGTCCCTGGTCGATGAGCTCCATGACCGCGAGCGCGAGGTCATTTCGTTGCGTCATGAAACGAAAATAGCAGGCTTGGGTTGCCTCGGCGAATAGGTCTAGTCCACACTGACGTCTCCGCCGTGTATCCCCCTGCAATGTCGCATAAGGAGCACGATGCGCCTCACTCGAAAGTTCGCCGCCGTCGCCGTGGTGACCGTGGCCGGAGTCGTCCTGATCCAGCCTGCCGCCTTCGCCGGGCCGGTCGGCAGTGGCTGGACCGAACACAGCCCCGCCTGGAACGTGCAGATCCAGAGCAAGGGCGTGATCACGTCCTACCCGAGCAGCACCACCAACGCCTCAGGGCCTGGCGGCTCGTATGCGCGGGCCGCCGGGGTGCAGACCTTCAAGCTCTTCAACAACGGGTCGAACCGGGTCGAGGTCCGCGTCCAGGACAATTACCGCACCGGTCAGCGGCAATTCGAGGGCGAGGTCAAGGTCACCGCGGGCACCGACGACGAAAGCGCCATGCAGATCTTCGGCAATGACGGCGACGGCGCCACCACGCTGATGATCAGGTCCTACGCGAAGAACGGCGGCACACTGCGTGGCGGCGGCAAGGATCTGATCAGCGATATCTACGGGAAGTGGGTGCACATCAACGTCACCCACAACGCCACCGCCACCGGCGGCGGCTACTCGATCTACATCAACGGCAAGCTCGTGCACACCGCCAACGGCCCCAAGGGCGACCACTACTTCAAATACGGGGTGTACGGCACTTTGCAGACGAGCGGCGCCGAACACCAGTGGCGTAACGTGCATTTCTACCGGAAGTAGCGGCTCGTTCTGCGGGGTTTTCGGCCATTCAGCAGCCGAAAATCCCGCACCACTACCAGCGCGGCCGAGGCCGCCTGCCGCGGCGGGCCGCCTCGGCGTGGCGTACCGCTTCGTCCAGGTCCATCCAGTTCGGCAACGTGCAACTGGTCGCACCGGAGACGAGAGTCATCCCGCCCGACCACACCCCCTCGGGAGGGTGGTGGAACTCCCATCCTTTGTAGACGAAAACCTGTGGCGCCGTGGGATCGGGCGCGGGAGAACCGATGGCGGGGAGCCAGGACGGCAGGGGTTCGCACGCGGCACGCCACTCGGGCGGAATTCCCGCGCTGCCCGTCCGGGCTGCGATGACCCCGCCGACGATCGCGCAGACGGTGTCGAGATCCTCGGCGACCTCCGCGGCGGTCCACAGCGCGTCCACATAGGAATCGAGGTGATACGCCGCGATCCACAATGCCAGCGGGACGGTGTCCACGGCGCTGACCTCGCGGCCGGTGCCGAGCAGAGCGGCGGCCTCCCGGATCGGCGTTGACGGGGAAAGCGGGATCGCGGCCTCGATCCGACGGCGGACGTCGCTGGAGGGAACCCAGGAGGCCACGGTTTCCAGCAGCTGAAGCGGGGTGAGCGCGGGCCAGGCCGCCGTCAACGCGGCGGCGACGGCCACCGCGATCGTCCCGGCGACACCCTCTGGATGCGCGTGGGTGACCACCGCGGACTTCTCCGCCTCGGCCACCACCTGGTTCAGGTCGGTGCAGAACCAGGCGCCCAGCGGGGCGACACGCATCGCCCCGCCATTGCCCCATGACCCGCCGCCGAACACGGACGGCGCCACGTCGCGCCACGACTCCCCCGCCTGATAGCGCAACAGCATCCGTTCGGCACCCGAACCGTAGCCACGGCCGGCATCGAAGCGCACGGCGAATGACGCGGCCAGTGCGTCCTGGTCGATTTCGCCGTGCCTGCCCAAGATCTCGTAGATCGAACAGGCCATCTCCGTGTCGTCGCTCCATGACCACGGCGCCGAGGGGAGTTCACGATCGCGGATCGACGGGTGATCACCAGGCAGCAGAATGCTCGAACCGAACGCGTCGCCCACCGCGAGACCCAGCAGGCTCGCGGTCGTCGGGTATTCGCCTGCCAACTTCGTCCCCCTAGGTCAGTACACTCCGGCGCTGGTCTATTCCGCCGGCAGCACGCGTCCCCGGACTTCGCCGAAACCGATGCGGCCGCCGTGCGCACCGGGCGCGGTGCCAGTGATCACCACTTCGTCGCCGTCGAGCAGGAAGGTACGCTCCTCGCCCTTCACCGTGAGTGGCTCCTTGCCACCCCAGCTGAGCTCGAGGAACGCGCCACGCTGACGTTTCTCCGTACCGGAGATAGTGCCGGAGCCGTACAGGTCGCCGGTGCGCGACGACGCGCCGTTGACCGTCATGTGCGCCAGCATCTGCGCGGGTGACCAGTACATCTCGCGGTAGGGCGGGCGGCTGACCTCTTCGCCGTTCCATTCCACGACCAGCTCGATGTCGAGACCCCACGGGCTGCTTTCCCGCAGGTACGGCAGCGGCTCGGGGTCCTGTCCCGGCAGCGGGATCCGCGCGGCTTCCAGCGCCAGCAACGGCACCACCCACGGCGAGATCGAGGTCGCGAAGCTCTTGCCCAGGTTCGGCCCCAGCGGCACGTACTCCCATGCCTGGATGTCCCTGGCCGACCAGTCGTTGAGCAGCACCGCGCCGAACACGTGCCTGGCGAAGTCGTCCGTGGTGATCGGGGTGTTCAGCGGCGTGCCCGTGCCCACGACGAAGCCCAGCTCCGCCTCGATGTCGAGCCGTGCGCTCGGGCCGAACACCGGCGCCGGGTCGTTCGGGCCCTTGCGCTGCCCGCTCGGGCGGACGATGTCCGTGCCGGAGACCAGCACGGTCCCGGCCCGGCCGTGGTAGCCGACCGGCAGATGCTTCCAGTTGGGCAGCAACGGTTCCGCGTCCGGCCGGAACAGCCGCCCGACGTTCGACGCGTGGTGCTCGGAGGCGTAGAAGTCGACGTAGTCCGCGACCTCGACCGGCAGGTGCATCGTGACATCGGTGACCGCGCGCACGGCCCCGTCCGGCAGCTCACCACCGACGAGCGCGATGATCCGTTCCCGTACCGCCACCCAGCGGTCGTAGCCCTGCGCCATGAACGGGTTCAGCGTCGGCGCGGCGAACACGTCGTCGCCGAGCGCCGCGGCGAGGTCGAGCACGCAGTCCCCGGCGCGTACGCCGACACGCGGGGTGCCGCCGCCGACGGAGAACACGCCGTAGGGCAGATTGTCGGTCCCGAACACCGAGCCCGGCGGGATGTCGATCGTGGTCATGCCTCTCCTCGTGGCAGCAGGCCGAGACCGGCCAGCTCGGTCAGTGGGTCATTGACGCTGCACGTGCCGAACGAGGTGAACCGCGCACGGACGAGGCCGGGGTCCAGCTCGCTCACCCTGGCCGCGACCACGTCGCCGTCGCGCTCGGCGAGCAGCTCTTCGGCACGGGCGGGGTCGCCGGCCGCGAGCAGCAGGTTGAGGAAACCGTGCTGCTCGAATCCGGTTTCCGGGTCGGTGTTGCGCACCGCGTGGTGCAACCCGGCGGTGGCCTTGAACGGGACGCCCGCGTCGACGGCCGCACGGATCGCGGCGGCCAGCTCGGCCTCGTCGGGGTACAGGTCGGCGCGGACACCGCCGGTACGGAACTTGGCACGGTGCCCCGTGCCCGCGAGTGCGCGCAGCAGCGGGAAACGGCGGTGGTCGCGCGGGATCTCGAGGTACACCGGAGCGGTCGCGGCCGTCACCGCTTCGAGCACCTCGTCCGGCCCCATACCGTCCGGCACGGCGATTTCCAGCGCCCGCAGTTCCACCGGCAGCGCCTTGGCGTTGTCGAGCACACCGGCCAGCTGAGCGGGCCCGCCGGGCAAGGTCACCGCGATCGGGAGCGGGCTTTCCCTCGGCGTGAGCAGTTCTCCCAATCCGCCGAGCGACGGCGCGGCGAGCACCAACGGGCCGACGAGGTCGGTGTACCAGGCCTTCCGGTACATGTCGTGCGCGGCGATCGCGTCCGGCAGTGGCGCCAAGCCGGGCGGGAATACGGCGGCATCGTCACACAGGCCCGCGAAGACTGCGGGGATCATGCCATCAGCTCCTCGTAGTACATGCTCGACCAGTTAGTTCACATGTTAACTATCCACACTCAGTTCCGGCTCCGCGTGTCGAACTCGGCGCGGCTGGTGATCAGTTTTCCGAGCAACATCACCAGGATGCGTTGCTCGGTCTCGGTGAGCGCGTCCGTCCAGCCGAACTCGCGCTCGTTGTGCTCCCGGAACACCGAGACCATCTCCTCGTGCCCCGCCCCGGTCAGCGACAGCCGCACGGAACGGCCATCGCGCTCATCCGGGGTCCGGTCGAGCAGGCCGTCCGCGACCAGCACCTTGACCAGGTTCGACACCGCGGCCCGGCTCATCCCGGTCAGCCTGGCGGCACTCTTCGGTTCCAGCGGCCCGGCCAGCCAGACCACGAAGAGCAGCCGGAAAGCCGACCACGACCGGCCGCGCGGCCGGTGAACGGCCGCTTCGAGGTCATAGGTGACAAGGTCGGAGGCGCGATTGAGGGTCAGCAGCACCTCGGTGGCCGACTGGTGCTTGAAGCCGTATTCGTCGGCGAGCCGCCGGTTGGCCAGCGCCACGAACGACCAGAAATCCAGCTCGGCCGCGTCCACGTCCTGCACGGCGTCAGCCTAACCACCCCTCCGCAAGGTAGTCAAACTCGAAACTATCTCCAGCAAGCCCCACCCAGGGCTCGTGAGCCTTCACCCAGCCATGCGTCAGGGTCGCCCCCGGATCGCTTGAAGGAATGAATGCCACGTTCACAACGCTGAGCGACACAAACGCCCCGTTCATGTCGTCCAGCTCGCTCCACAATGCGCACAAAAGCGACAACGTGGGACAAAAATCGCCAGCGCGAGTCCTTTGCAATAACCGCTCGCAACGTTCACGACCCCGGCTGCCCGGGTTCTTCCGCTAGCCCGCGAAATCGTGGGTGAGCCAGACGGTGCCGCGCGCGTCACGGGTGACCACGATGCCGATCCTGGTGAACGAGGAGCTGAGGATGTTCTTGCGGTGGCCGTCGTTCGGCGGCTTCTCGTCGATCATGCTCTGCGTCAGGCCGAGTGCCATGCGGGTGATCGCGTCGTTCGAGTCGGCGACAGGACCGCCGGTGCCGACGTTCTCGCCGCACGTGCTCCACTTGACGCCCGCGGCCGTCTCGCGGTCGCCGAGACCGGGTTCGCCCGGGCATTGGTGGGACAGGCCGCAGCCGTCGGCCATCGCCTGGTTGTGCTTGCCAGCGGCGGTCACCAGTGCAGGGTCCACCCGGAGTGCGGGCAAGCCGGCGTCGGCGCGGGTGTCGTTGATCAGCGCGAGCACCTTTTCGGCGGCCGTCGAGGCACGGGGCTTCGCGCTCGTCGTGGTCGTGGACTTGGTGGTCGTGGTCGACGGCGGCGGTTCACTCGACTCGCTCGTCTCGGTTTCGGCAGGCGTTGAGGTGGCGGTCGGTTCCGGCGAGGGCTCCGAGGTCAGCGAGACCGAAGGCGCCACGAACGCGTCCGCGGCCTGGGCGACCGGGGGCCGGTCGGCCGGCGTGAGCGTCAGGACGCCCACCACACCGAGTGCGCAGACGACGGCCGCGCCGGTCGCGATGAGCGCCGGTTTCGCGCTGGCGAGCTGCGCGACTCGACGCAACGGCGACACCGAAGCCAGCGGCACGCCGGCGGCTTGGGCGGCGGTCTCGTGCAGGTTCGACAGCAGCCGCGGCAGGTAGCCGACCGGGATCACCAGCAGTGCCGCGCCGATCAGGATCCGCTCGATCGGCAACGCGTCGGAGGTGCCGCGCCTGCAGCGAGGGCACTCTTCGAGATGGCGCAGGAAACGCTTGCGCCACAACGATCCCGGCTCGCCGGACCAGCCTTCGGCCGCCTGCTCGAGGCCGGCGCAGCGTGGCTCGGCGGCCAGCGCGCGCACCAGCGGGCGGACGGCCTCCAGCCGGGTCTTGAGCCTGCTGATCCGGACCGTGACGACGTGCGCTTCCAGTTGCAGCGCCTCGGCGACCTCGGTACGGGTGAGGTGACCAGCACGCTCCAGGGTCCACAGCGCGAGCAGCTCGCGGTCCGCCGGCGCGAGCCAGCGCGCGGCCTCGTCGACCTCGCGCCGCTGCTCGGCGACGTGCAGCCGGGACAACGCGACCTCGACGAACTCGGCCTCGGGGTCCGGGCGCTCCTCGTACCCGTCCAGCGGCGCGGGCGCGGCGTTGCGGCGGCGGTAGTGGTCGCGGATCTGGTTGAGGGTGACCGCGACCAGCCACGAGCGGAACCGGTCCGGGTCGCGCAGCCGGTCGAGGTCGCGGACCACGCGGAGCATGGTCTCCTGGACCACGTCGTCGACGTCGGCCGCCGAGGACAGCGCGTGGCCCGCGATGCTGTACACGAGCTGGAGGTGCTCGGCGACCAGCGCGTCCATCGCCTGGCGATCGCCTGCCTTCGCGGCCGTCACCTGGGTCATGTCCACCTGCGCGTGCCGCTCTCGACCGTTCACGTCCGCACCCTTACTTCAGCGACTGTTTGCCGTACGCACAGGAGACTGGGCAGCGCCGGACCAAGTCACAGAAACCCCGCACGCAAGTGACCCAGCTCACACGAAGAGGTCAGGGAATAGCCCCGCTCGCGCATGTGTTTGAGCGTTCAACTACTTTAGGGGAGTGGATATGGCTTACGAGATCCTGGGCACGCGGCAAGAGCCGACCTTCGGCCTGGACACCTTCGGTGACGTGGAGAACGGCCAGGACGGGCAGCCGGTGACCCAGGCCGAGGCGATCCGGCAGGTCGTCGCGGAGGGCGTGCTGGCCGACCGGGTCGGCGTCGACTACTTCGGCGTCGGCGAGCACCACCGCACGGAGATGGCGGTGTCGTCGCCGGACGTCGTGCTCGCTTCGATCGCCGGGCAGACCGAGCGGATCCGGCTGGGCACGGGCGTCACGGTGCTCAGCTCGGACGACCCGGTCCGCGTCTACGAGCGGTTCGCCACGCTGGACGCCCTGTCCAACGGGCGCGCCGAGGTCACGCTCGGGCGAGGCTCGTTCACCGAGTCGTTCCCCCTGTTCGGCTACTCGCTGTCGGACTACGAGGTGCTGTTCGCCGAGAAGCTGGACCTGTTCACGAAGCTGCAGGAGGAGAAGCCGGTCACCTGGACCGGCACTGTGCGTCCCGCGCTGGACCGCGCGCAGGCCTACCCGGTCACCGAGTCCGGCGGCCTGCCCGCGTGGGTCGGCGTCGGCGGCACGCCGCAGTCGGTGGTCAGGGCGGCCGCGTACGGCCTGCCGCTGGTGATGGCCGTGATCGGCGGCTCGCCGGAGCGGTTCACCCCGCTGGCCGACCTGTACCGCCGGGCCTTGCAGGAGGCCGGGCGCGGGGAACTGCCGATCGGCATGCACAGCCCAGGCCACATCGCCGAGACCGACGAACTCGCGATGGCCCAGCACTTCCCGCATCACCAGGCCGCCTTCGCGAAGATCGGCGCCGAGCGCGGCTGGGGCCCGATGTCCCGCGCCGACTACGACGCCATGGCCGGTCCGCGCGGCGCGCTGTTCGTCGGCTCGCCGGAGACCGTCGCGCAGAAGATCGCCTGGGCGGTGCGCACGCTCGGCCTCTCGCGGTTCCAGCTCAAGTACGGCGCGGGCGCGCTTCCGCACGAGCAGCGGCTGGAGTCGATCCGGCTCTACGGCGAGCAGGTCATCCCGCGCGTCAAGGAACTGCTCTGACCCCGGTACCCGATCGGGCGGCACGGGCCGCCCGATCGGACGGCCGTTAGGCGGACACTGGCGGGGGCGCGGTGATTACCTTCGCGTCATGACCCTCGTACCGACGATCGACATCAGCGGCTGGACCGGAGAACAGGCCGACCTGGTGTCGGCCGTCGACGACGCGTTGACGCGCGTCGGCTTCCTCCAGCTCACCGGCCACGGCATCCCGCGGCGGACGATCGACACCATGCGCGAGGCCACCACGGCGTTCTTCGCGCTCCCGACCGAGGAGAAGCTGCGCTCGGCCCCTGCCGACCGGGCTTCGGATCGTGGCTACGCCGCACAGGGCACGGAAGGCCTCGCATACAGTCTCGGCAAGTCGACACCGCCCGACCTGTCGGAGTCGTTCGTCATCGGCGCCGAGGACGTCGACACCTCGGACCCGGCGATCGCGGCCGAGCCGTACGGTTTCTTCGCACCGAACATCTGGCCTGCCATCCCGGCGGACCTGCGGCCGGCGCTCACCGCCTACGCGACCGAAGCGCACCGTGTCGCGCGGGTGCTGCTGGAGATCTTCGAGCAGGCGCTCGGACTCCCCCGCGGCCACCTCGACGCGTACACCCGCCATCCGACGCGGACCTTGCGCGTCAACCACTACGAGCGTCGCGCCGGTGCGCCGCAGCCGCTGCCGGGCCAGATGCGCCTCGGCGCGCACACCGACTACGGCATCGTGACCGTGCTCTGCGCCGACTCGGTGCCCGGCCTCCAGATCTTCGGCCCGGACGGCGCCTGGCACGACGTCATCCCTGCCGAGGGTGCGCTGGTGATCAACCTCGGCGACCTGACGGCCCAGTGGACCAACGACCGCTGGCGCTCGACCCTGCACCGGGTCGTGCCCCCGTCGGGCCCCGGCCCGGCCCGGCGCCAAAGCGTCGCGTTCTTCTTCGACGGCGATTACGACGCGCGCTTCGAGTGCCTGCCGACCTGCCAGTCCGCCGAGAACCCGCCCAAGTACCCGCCGGTGCTGGGCGGCGAGCACCTCCACGCGAAGGTCACGGGCGGCCGCGTCCTGGAGCCCGCGACGGCCATGAACACGGCGGCGGACCGCGGGTAGGGCACGAGCCCGCTTGTGTCAGCGCTTGCGCCATTCCTCGAACTGCTCAGGCGTGCGGACACCGTCGTCCAGCACTGACCGGTAGACGTCGTAGCTGCTGATGATCGAGCCGTAGCCCGGGTTCCGCGCCCACGCGTGCTTGATCCGCAGTATCGCCAGCCTGAGGTCATCGGTCAGCCGCTCGGGGAAGGTCTTGAGGTGCGCCAAATCGGGCTGGCGACTCGGATCGTCGACGAACCAGATGTCCAGGTTCCAGGTTTGCGCGGCCAGTGTGCGGTACTCGACCTTGAGGTAGAGCCCGTCCGGATACGCCGGGTCGACGTTCCAGTGGCCGGTGTCGTCGCGCATGGTCACCTGCCGCACCCTCGGCTGCGCGACCAGGTCCGCGCCGATCCGCCACACCGCCTCGTGGGTGGGTTCGTCGAGCGCGGGGCAGACCACCGTGAGGTCGATGTCGCGGCGGACCATCAGCTGCAGCGCCGAACTGCCCACGCGGATGGGGTCCCCCAGCGCGGCGAGTGCTTCGCCAAGGCCCAGAGCGGCGGTGACCTCGTCGGCTTCGGCCTGGAGTTCGTCCTGCCGTGCGAGCAGGTCATCGGAAAGCGCCACGAGCACAGTATGGCGTGCCTGCTCAGTAGGCTCGCGGGAAAGATCCCCGCGTGCTGTCGATTTCGGCGGTGGTCGTTCGACGAGTCAGTGACAGCAGGTCAGAGCACCCCGAGGAGCACCAGATGCGCACCCTGATTTCCACCACGTTCGTCTCGCTCGACGGCGTCATCGAGGCACCGGGCGGAGAGCCGGGTTACCGCAACGCGGGCTGGACCTTCCAGGACATCGAGTTCGACCCCGCCGCCTACGAACTCAAAGGCCGCGAGCAGGGTGAGGCCACGGCCATGCTGCTGGGCCGCGTCAGCTACCAGGCGTTTTCGCCGGTGTGGCCGACCATGACCGAGGAGTTCCCCGGCTACAACGCGATGCCGAAGTACGTCGTGTCGACCACGCTCACCGAGGAGGACCTGGTGTCCAACTGGGGTGAGACCACCATCCTGCGCTCGCTGGACGACGTCGCCGCGCTCAAGGAGACCGAGGGCGGGCCGCTCAGCATGCACGGCAGCGCCACGCTCAACCGCAACCTGTCCGACGCCGGCCTGATCGACCGGTACCACCTGCTGGTGTTCCCGGTGCTGCTCGGCGCGGGCAAGCGGCTGTTCAGCGAGACCGACAAGGCCAAGCAGAACCTCAAGCTCGTCGAGAGCGAGTCGTACTCCAACGGCGTCCAGAAGCTGGTCTACGACGTGATCCGCTGATCTCAGCTGCCTGCCAGCATCACCTCCAACGCCGACGCCGTGCCAGGGAACCGGCCCAGCAGCGCCACCCCTGGCTTGGCCGTTTCCCAGCCGCCCTCGCACCCGAGCAGGTTCGCCACCGCGTCGGTGGTCGCCGGATGCGCGGCCAGCAAGGCGACGCCGCCCGTGCCGCCGCGCCGTGGCTCGGACTTCGGGGCCGCCTGTTCGGCCCGCCACGGTGGCACCCACTCGTCGAGCGCCGCGAGGCGGCCGGGGAACAGCCGGCCTGCCTCGCGGATGAGCAGCGGCACGAGCTCGGCGCCGCGTTCGCGCAAGGTGGTGATCAGCGTCGGCAACCATGGCAGCAGCACCGGGTCCGGGAGCTGGGCGAAGGCGTTCGACACCGCCTCGACGACGAAGTCGGCCAAGCCCGGCGCCGGTTCCAGCGCGTGGACGAAGCCGCTCAGGTAGCGCGGATAAGCGGGCAGCACCAAGGGATTCGCCAGCAGATCGGCGCACCGCGCGCGCAGCTCCGCGCGCGAGAGGATCCCGAGCTGGACCTGCGCGGCCCATAGCAAAGCCACCTTCGACGGCTCGGCCGGGTGCGATCCGGCGATGGCCAGCTCCAGCTGGGTCCGGTCGCACCCCAGCGAAAGCGCGAGTGTCTCCATGCTGAACAGGAAGCCCAGCATCGCCGCGACCTGGTCCACGGTCGCGTCCTCGTCGGTGAACGCCGTGGGCAGCAGCGTGCAGTAATGCGCGTACCCGGTCTTGACGAACGCCTCGATCCAGGCGGGCAGCACCGGCTCGCTGGTCCGGTAGTGCGCGAGTAGCCGTCGCACGCGGTGCAGTACTTCCGGCGCGCCGTCGACGGTCCGTTCGGTCGACAGCACCTCCAGCGCGCGGGTGCCCAGCTCGTCCGCCAGCCGGGCACCGCGCAGGTAGAGCGTGGCGTCCTCGACGGCTTCGAGTGCCTTCGCCGCCGTGGCCTGCGGGTGGTACGCGGCCTTGCGGAGTCGTTGCTCCAGCACCTGTTCGATGCTGACACCCTCGTAGCCCAGCTCGATCAGGGACCGCTGGTGGGTGCCCAGAGCCAGGTCCCACGACTCCTGGATCGGCCGCTCGCCGAGCCGCCGCTCGCCCATGATCGGCCGTGCCGCGCCGTGCGGCATCAGGTACCTCAGCATCCACAGCACGTCGGAGCAGCGCCCGAGCTCCGGCCGGGAAGCGATGTCGAGCAACGCGCGCTGCACCCCTCGTTGCTGGAGCTTGAGGTTCAGCGGGGCGAGCCGATCGTGCACGTCGCGTGCCAGCGGCGGCAGCGCGTCGTAGCCGACCTGGCCGATCCGGTCGCCGCCCATCATGATCTCGACGATGCGGCGGACGTCGCGCCTGCCCGGCACGACATCCTTCTCGATGCACGTGACCGCCGCGTCCTGGAAGTCGTACGGCGTCGGCTTCGCTCTGTCGCGCATGCCCGCGAGCAGGATCGAGGTCTCGAACACCGCGATGGCGTCGGCGGTCGACGCCAGGTATCCGTTGCGGCGGGCGGCCCTGACGACGTCGACCGACCAGCGGAGCAGCTCGGCCTGGTCCAGTGTGTCCAAAGTGGGCGGTCGTTGCAGGAACCCGGAGAGGTGGTCGGAAGCCACCAGCGCGGCAACGGGATCGGGCAGTTCCGCCGGCGGCTTGCGCTTCTTCGCGCCCGTCTGATTCGTCAGCTGGAACGGTTTCACCTTGGTGCGCTTGAGGTTCTTCGCCCACTCGGTCGCCGCGATCGAGACCGAGCCCGCCGCCAGGCCGAACTGCGCCTCGATCGCCGCGTGGCTCGACGGGATCAGCCCGTACTGCCACGAGCTCGCGGTGCGCGGGCTGATCGCGAACCCGGCCGTGCCGCCGACGCCGAACTCCGCGACCCGGCTGGCCGCGTGGAACGCGCCGCAGATGTACAGGCACTCGGCGGGATCGGCGCCCGAAGCTGCCAGGTGCTCGCGCATTCTGGTCCACATGTAGCGCTCGCGGTCCTCGTCCACCCGCACCCGGCGCGTGTCACCGGGCGCGAGGCGGCGGAACAGGCTGCCGATCAGGAACATGACCTGGCGGTAGGTGTCGTGATCGCTGTCGCCGAGTGGGAGTTCGACGTACTGATGCCACCACTCCGACCAGTGCCGCACCTTGCCGTGCCGCAGCAGGTGCTCCTCCAGCTCGGCGAACCGCGGGCGCAGGTCGCCGATCTCGACCCCGATCGCGTCGCCGTGCAGCGCGGCTTCCTCGTCCTCGGGCGGCGTGTCCGGCGTCTCGGGACGGTCCCATTGGAAGACGTGGTCGGCCGACCGGTCGACGAGCACCAGCTCGACGCCAGGGGTGTCCAGCGCGTACGCGATCGCCTGGTACTCCGCCGAGGCCTCGGTGATCGGCGCGACCACCGACAGCGGCGCCCACTCGGCGGGGAACCCGTCGACCTCGGTCGCGAAGGCCTGCACCGCGACCGGAAGCCGGCAATTGCGCAGCTCGGTCAACAGCGGTGCCATGTCCTCGCACAGCTCCAGGTAGACCACCTTCGGCTGTTTCTCCCGCAGCCGCCTGGCCATCGCGATGGCCGAGGCCGGCGAGTGATGGCAGACCGGGAAGATCTCCAGCGGCTCCCGTACGGCGCGGTCGACGTCGTCGACAAGGCCGAGCAGGATGCCTTCCAGCGCCCTGGGCCCGTCGGCGAAGACGGCGGCGGCCTCGCGCAACTCGCCGCGCAACGCCTCGAAGGCGCCGCTCATGACAGGGTGGCGATCGCGTCGCGACCACCCTCCAGGAACTCCGGCCAGTCCCCGCCCTCGTCCTTGCTGCGCGGCTCGACCACGCCGTGCAGGTACTTGTTGAAGATGGCCAGATCTTCCGGTTCACGCCGGGCCAGCGAACCGACGAGCGAGGAGGCGAGCGTGCGGGCGGTCAGCGCGCGCTCGCCGAAGAAGTTGCTGTGCAGGATCGCGTCTTCGAGCACGCCGATCTGCTCCGCGGTGGACAACGCGGACTCCAGTTTCTCGTCGTCGCTGCCCGCCGAGACCGCGGCGGCACGCAGGTCGCCAAAGCTGCGCAGCAGCACGTCGAGCAATGTCGGCGGCACGTCCAACTCGATCTGGTGGCGGCGCAGCAGTTCCTCGGTGCGGAAGCGGACGATCTCGGTCTCGCTCTTCTTGTTCGTCACCACCGGGATGCGGACGAAGTTGAAGCGCCGCTTGAGCGCGGACGAGAGGTCGTTGACGCCGCGGTCGCGGCTGTTGGCGGTCGCGATGATCGAGAAACCCGGCTTCGCGAAGACGATGGCGTCGCTGTCCAGCTCCGGCACCGAGATGTACTTCTCGGACAGGATCGAGATCAGCGCGTCCTGCACGTCGCTGGTGGAGCGGGTCAGCTCCTCGAAGCGCCCGATCGAGCCCGTCTCCATCGCGGTCATGATCGGCGACGGGATCATCGACTCGCGGGACTGGCCCTTGGCGATGACCATCGACACGTTCCACGAGTACTTGATGTGGTCCTCGGTGGTGCCCGCCGTGCCCTGCACGACCAGCGTGGAGTTCCGCGAGATCGCGGCGGCGAGCAGCTCGGCGAGCCAGCTCTTGCCGGTGCCGGGATCGCCGATCAGCAGCAGGCCGCGGTCGGAGGCGAGCGTGACGATCGCCCGCTCGACGATGCTGCGCTCGCCGAACCACTTCTGCGCGATCTCGCGGTCGAGACCGTCGGCCCGCTCGGAGCCGAGGATGAACAGGCGCAGCATCTTCGGGGACAGGCGCCAGGCGAACGGCTTGGGCCCGTCGTCGACGGACTCGAGCCAGTCCAGCTCTTCGGCGTACTTGAGCTCGGCGGGTGCGCGCAACAGGTCGGACATGTCGTGCCTCTCAGGAAGTCAGGAAGGTCTTGAGTTCGTGGACGAGCTTGGTGATGTGGCCGGAGATCACCGGGGTGCCGAGGTCTTTGAACCGCTCGCGGAACCACGGGTTGACGCTGCCGCGCCCGGAGCTGGTGACCGAGCCGACCGGGATGAACTTCGCGCCGGACCGGTGGATGGCCGCCATGCTCTCGAACAGCTGCTCCACCCTGGTCTCGTAGAAGTCCGAGATCCACACCACGACGGTGTCGCGCGGCTCGGCGATCTTCGGCTGGGTCAGCCCCATGGCGACCATGCCGTCGTTGCCACCGCCGAGATTGGTGCGCAGCAACGTCTCGAAGGGATCGTGCACCCAGGGCGTGAGGTCGAGCGCCTGGGTGTCGTAGGCGATCAGGTGAACGTCCACTTTGGGCAGTCCGGCGAAGATCGAGGCGAGGATGGCGCAGTTGACCATCGAATCGACCATCGAGCCGGACTGGTCGATCACCGCGATCAGCCGCTGCGGCGTGGTCTTGCGCGCGGTGTGCCGGTAGTAGAGGCGGTCGACGTACAGCCGCTCCTCGTCCGGGCTCCAGTTGGTGAGGTTCTTCCAGATCGTGCGGTCGAGGTCGAGGTTGCGGAACACCCGCTTGGGCGGGACCGAGCGGTCCGGCGCGCCGACCGTCGCCTTCTCCACCTGGGTGCGCAGCACCTCGGCGACCTCGTCGACATAGCGGCGGATCAGGGACTTCGCGTTGGCCAGCGCCACCCCGGACAGATTGTCCTTGTCGCGCAGCAACTGCTCGATCAGCGACATGCTGGGGCTGAGCCGCGCGGCGAGCGCCGGGTCGGCGAGCACCTCGCGCAGGTGCATCCGCTTGACGAGGTCGGCCTCGATCGCGCTGATCTTCGGGATCAGCGTGCCGAGGTCCGGCGCCGGATGCCCGGCGGCGGTGCCGTGCGCGCTGGGCTTGGGAACGCCCGCCTCACAACCGAGCGCGCGCTTGAGCCAGGTCGCGTCGGCCTGCCAGCGCGAGAGCTGCCCGGCGGTGACCGTGCCGCGGCCGGTGGCGAAGACATTGAGCAGCACCTTCGAAACCAGCGCGGCGCGCCGCACCTCGGCGGCTCGGTCCCGCTCGTCTTCGGGCTCCGGGACCATCAGGCCCTCCAATTCGGCGGCCAACTCGGGATGCCGCTGCACGATGGAGTCGACGCCGGCGTACGGATCGAGCACCGCGGAGGGCAGGCCGATGTCCTCGACCACCGCCAGGCTCGCCGATTCGAGCGCGGCCTGCTCGTCGTCGTCGAACAGCCGGGACAGGAGGCGCCAGTACAGCACCTGGCGGCGGTTGTCGTGCGATTCGCTCATGTCCGCAACAACTTCCCGGCTCGTTCGCGCAACACGGCCGCGGCGTCGGTGGCGGCCTTCTCCGCCTTGACCCCGTTCTTGTCGGTCGTGCCACCCGCCCACGCCCCGGCATGCACGGCGGTGATCTTCTTGCGCACCAAGGTTTCGACGGCCAGCGGCTGGAGACGAAACGTGCCGGCGTCCCACCGGAGCAGGCCGATGCACGCGCCGGATTTCGCGACCGCCTCCGGCGTGAGCGGACCGGCGGCCGGGACCCGGTCGACGTCCACCGGCAGCCGATGCCCGGCGACCATGAACACCGCATCGTCCTCGATGTCGTATCCCTCAAGGAAAACCGGGACGGCGATGCTCGCAGGATGCCGGTCCAGCGGCGCGGTCGCCGACATGCTCGCCGTCGCCAGCGCGACCCGCGCGGTGGCGAAAGCGTCGGCGGGCTCGCCCATCCGGGCCTGCGCGCCGTCCCAGAGGAGATCGCCTTCCAGGGTGATCGGCATGTCGGTGAGATCCATCGACCGACCCGCGCTGACGGCTTCGAGCAGCGACAGATGGGGGCGCAGCAGTTGCCAGATCCCGGCGCCGATGATCGTGTCCGGCTTCGGCGCGGACACGCTGGCCCGCACGACCCGCGGCGTGGTGCCGTCCGACGGCTCGAACACGGCGTGCACTTGGGCCTGCGCGGCGGTCGAATGCTCTTGCAGGTCAACGCCCAGCGGCAAAAGACGGCCCGTCACGGCACCCGCCGACGTGGCCCCACCCGAAAGCGTCAGCACCATCGCGCGCGACCACAGATCACCCCAGCGCCGCGCCGGGAAGCGCTCGAGCCGCGCACCGGGACACGACGCGGCGAGTTCGGCGGCGAACCCGTCGAGCAAAGCCGCCAGCCTGCGCAGCCCCGGTTCCGGAAGCAACGCCGAAACCACCGGCGCCGCACCGGAAACCAGGTCATGGTCGATGCCCTGCCACCCGGCGCGCGCCAGATCGGCCAGCCAGGATCGGGCGGCCGCAAGCAGATTCGGCGATTCACCCGACGCGGTGACCGTGGCGGTCTCCTCGCCGAGCGGCCGTCCGATCGCCTCGGCGACCCTCACGATCAGTGCGTCGTGAACCGAGCCTGCCAACGCGACACGGGCGGCCGCGAGCGCGAGCAGATGTTCCTCGCCCGCGACTCCGGCCGCGGCCTTCTCAGCCGCCTCGGCGACTCGCCCTGCCAACGGCGAACCGGCCATGGCGCCGGCCAGCTCGGTCAGGCAGGCGACCTGCGCGGGCTGAGGCCGGAGCAGCCCGGACACCAGCGCGCGGTCGACGGCGTCGACGGCGGCCAGCGCCTCGTCGATCCCCGCAACGGGTTCGGTGAAGAGATCGGCCAGCATCAGACCACCGCCCTGGTCGGCGGGAACCACTGCATTTCCGGCACCGGCGCCGTCGACGGAGCCAGTTCCAAATAGGCCAGGTGCCGGAGAAAACGGCTGAACACGGCCGCGGCGGCACCTCTGTCCCCTTGGGATGGACGCGTGCCGATCATGGCGTCGGCGATGGCCTGCGCACTCGGCTCATCCGGCTCCACGCGCAGATAGCGCGCGACCCGCTCGGCGCCGTATTGCAGCACCGCCTCGGTGATCAGCGCGAGAATATGGTTGCAGAACGAACCGCGCGCGCCACCGCACGGCCGATTGTTGTTGGTACTACAGGCGAACTCGTACGTTCCTGCCAAGACCGACGAGACGTACACCCGCCCGATGTCGGACCCGCTGGACACCACACCCTGCACCCGCCCGTCGGCCAGCTCGACGAACGGGACCTTGGCGAGCTTGCGCGGGCACGCGGGCGGCAGCACCCGTGCCAAGCTCGAACTTTCCCAGTCAGACAACGTACTTTCTCCTTGCGGCGACACCTCGGCGGGGACACCACAGAACCTATCGGCAACCACCGACAGTTTCGGATCACCGCACGTCGGACGCCGCCGGAAAGGGGGTCGTGAGTGGTACGGCCGGTTCTAACCGGCCGTACCACTCACGAGTCGGCGAGGGTTTCGCGGGCGACGAGCACTCCGCCGACGAACGCCACCGGCATCACGATGATCGCCGCGAGCGGGATCGCGCACAGCAGCGAAGCGGGCAGGCCGAGGCCGAGTGCGAGCGCGCGGCGTTCGCGCAGCAGGGCCGTGCGCTGCTTCAGGTCCATCCCGCGCCGGTAGAACGGCACGGCGATCAATTCCAGTGCCAGGAACCAGGAGGTCACCAGCGCGAGCAGCACCGGGACGACGGTCTGGCCCACCACCGGGATGAACCCGGCGAGCAGGAGCGGGATGGTGAACAGCAGCGACCGCAGCACCAGGAGCAGGCCGTCGCGCAGGCCCATCCCCAGCAGCCGCCACCAGGACAGCTCCACCGCGCCGGGCACGCCGCCGAGGTCGTCCTCGACCCGCTCCGCGATGTGCTCGTAGAACGGCCCGCCGACGGCGAGGGTGAGGGCGGAGAAGCCGATCACGCCGATGGCGAGCGCCGCCGCGAAGACCGCGACACCGACCGCGACCCTCATCGTCGTCTGCCAGCCCACCGACCAGCTGTCCGCGAACGGGGTGGCCCAAGCGGCCAGGTCGTCGATCGAATAGGCCAGCGCGACCAGGCCGCCGAGCAGGAGCAGCGTCGTCAGCACCGCGGGCAGCGCGCCGATCAGCAGCAACCGGGGTGACCGCAGCAGAATGCCCAGGCCTTGACCGAACATCCGCAGGCCCTTGGCGAAGTCGCGCATGCGGCTATTTCTATCTCAGCGCTCCGGGACTCGGCCCACCGCGGTCTCGTGCACAAACGCCCACCGCAGCGCGTCGCCGTCGGGGCGCAGCAAGGCGCTGACCCGGCGTGCCGTCCGCTGCTCCCCCAGCACGTGCGACTCGAGGAAGCGCACCAGCACGGCGTCGTCGAGCCGGGCGACGACGGTGACTTCGGTGATCTCGATGCGCAGTCCAGGCTGAGCGCAGGCCGCGCCCGCCAACGCCGTCAGCAGCGTTTCGCGGTCGAGCACCTCACCGGAGACAGTGACCAGCGTGAAGTCGTCCGTGTGGGCGGCGCGCAGGTCGGCCAGCACGGTCTCCTCGGCTCGCGAGCCGAGCCAGGCGGCGAGCAGGTCGTGCTGGCGGACCACCTCGGCCGCGATCGGATCATCCATACCCCGAGATTAGGCCACCATTTGGTCCAACGAAGCGGGGCACCAATGGTACTGGCGAGTGGACCATAGGTGGCCCAAGCTGGAGCCATGACACAGGCGATCGACGATCTGGACCGGTGGATCCGCGGCGAGTTCACCGACCTCAACACCAAGCTCGAGGAGATCTACTTCGCCGAGAAGGCACTCGTGCTGCGCGGCAGTGCGGAGGTGGACGAGCTGACCGCCGTGCTCGTGCGCGACGGCGGATCGCTGATCAGCAAGGTGTCCGAGCGCAAGGTGCTGCCCGAGAACGCTGACGCGCGCTACGAGCTGCTGGGCATGGTCGGCTTCTACCTCGCCGCCTGCCGCCGCCACGAGGTCGAGCCCGACCAGGCTCAGTTCGCATCGCTCGCGCTGGCGTTGGCCGCGCCGCTCGGGGTGGCGCCGCGGTTCGCCTCATCCCATCAGAACATCCACAACCGGTCCGTCGGCGGCTCGCTCACCACCTTCACCACCCTGGACAGCGAACGCGTTTTCCTGCTGTACAACGGACTTTCCGTGATGGCGTACCGCCGCGCCGCGCACGCGCTGCTCAGCGTGCCCGCGCTGGGTGTGTCGAGCCCGCTCGCGACCTATCACCTCACGGACGCCGTGGCCGCGCTACGCGATGTACTGCGCTTCAGCCAGGCACTCGCGGGCGAACTCGACCGCGACCGGTTCTTCTACAACATCCGGCCTTACTTCAAGAGCCATCGTGTCGGCTCGCGGGAGTTCCGCGGCGTGAACGCGGGCGACTTCGCCGCGATCAACGCCATCGACGTGCTGCTCGGCCTGTGTTCACCGCACGATCCCTTCTATCAAGGGGTGATCACCGAGAAATACCCTTACGTCGCACCGAAAGACCAGAAACTCCTGCGTTCCCTGGCGACCACCGAGTCCTTATTGGACATGGTCGTGCGAGAACTCGAAGCCGGTCCGCCATCGGCACCGCTGCGGGAGAACGCCGAGCTGCTGCTCGACGCCTGCCGAGGACACGCCGCCGCGACCGTGTTCCACCACAACCAGCTCGTCGCCCCGTTCTTACGGGAGCCCGCCGGCTACGCCCCACCGGAACACCAGGCCGACATGACGACCAGCGGACCACCACTGGAAGCGGTCATCGAGACGCTCGCGCGGCTGCGTGACCTGCGCGCGGCGCACGAACGCCCCGGCGTCGCGACGGCCCGGCCCACGCTCGACCGCGTCCGAGCCCTGCTCCAGTCCGCGAGCTGACCGTACTTATACCCACACCCGCCACCGAAGCCGGTGAACCGGCTCGCTTCGTTCACGTTGCCGAACGCCGCTTGGGGTAATGTGCCTCAGTCCGACCGGCGAATTTGACCACGTGAGGTGCCATGACTGTCCGGCGGTATCGGGTGGCGATCGGGCTGATCGTGGTCTTGGCGTGCCTGGTGGTCCTGAACGGGTTCGCGTTCTGGGGCGACACCTTCGCGCAGTGGGTCGACGACGCGCTGCAGCTGGGCACCGGGCTGTCCGCGGTGGTCTGCGGCTGGATCGTGGCACGGCGGGTCGGCGGGACGCAGCGGTGGTGGCGGCTGCTGATCGTGTTCGGCATGGCGGGCTGGTCGGTCGGCCAGTTCATCTGGTCGTGGTACCAGCTCGTCGACGGCCGGGGCCTGCCGTCGCCGTCGGCGGCCGACGTCGGCTATCTGACCTTCCCGGTGTTCGCCATCGCGGCGCTGTTCGTGCTCGCGAGATCGAAGGAACGGCCGCATTCCGAACGCCGTCAGCTGTCACAGTGGACCGCGCATTTCGGGATGACCGTGGTGCTCGACGGGCTCGTGGTGACCGGCTCGCTGTTCGTGCTGATCTGGACGGCGGCGCTCGGCCAGCTGGTCCATTCCACCGGGCCGGACGCGCTGGCGTGGGCGGTGGCCATCTCGTACCCGCTCTCCGACCTGGTCGTGGTCGTCATCGCGGTGCTGCTGGTGGTGTTCGACCGGGTGGACCGGCCCTACCGCGCGAACCTGCTGCTGCTCGCGGCGGGCATCGTCGCGCTGGCGTGCTCGGACGCCGTCTTCGCGTATCTCGTCAGCATCGGCGCGCAGAGCATGAAGCCGTGGTCGGACGCGGGGTTCGTGCTCGGACCGCTGTTCATCGCGTACGCGGTGCTCGCGTCGCCAGGCCGCCGTCGCGGTGAGGAGGACGGGGAGAGCGGCGTCGACTGGTGGCAGGTCGCGCTGCCCTATCTGCCGGTGACGGCGGTCGCGCTGCTGATCACCGGGCAGCTGGTGTTCGGCGACGGGCCGGACGCGGTCGAGGTGTGCGTCGGGCTCCTGATCGTCTTCCTGGTGCTGGCCCGGCAGCTGCTTTCACTGCTTGATAACCGGCTATTGCTCGTGCGCGTTTACGAAGGCCAGCGCCAGCTCGCGCACCAGGCGTTCCACGACCCGTTGACCGGGCTCGCCAACCGGGCGCTGTTCGCCGACCGCCTCGACCGGGCCGTCGCCGAGGAGCCGCGCAGCGAAGGCGCACTGGTGCTGATCTTCGTCGACCTCGACGACTTCAAGGAGGTCAACGACCGGTTCGGGCACGCGGGCGGCGACATCCTGCTGCATGAGGTCGGCCAGCGGCTGCTCGGCTGCGTCCGGTCGACCGACACGGTGGCCCGGCTCGGCGGCGACGAGTTCGCGATACTGCTCGAAGGCGAGGTCGACGCGCCGGAGGCCGTCGGGGAGCGGATCCGCGGTGCGCTGCGCCGTCCGTTCGCGGTGCACGGAACCCTGGTCGCGGTCCGCGCGAGCATGGGACTGGTCGTGCCCGACCCCGGCGAGCCGCTGATCACCTCCGACGTGCTGCTCGGCCGCGCGGACACCTCGATGTACGCGGGCAAGCGGCTCGGCAAGGACACGACCGTCGTCTACCGCCCCTCCCACGACGGTCCCCCCGACTTCCCGTCCGCGCTGCGGCAGGCACGCGGCGGCACCCCGGCGGGCTTCAGCCTCGCGTTCCAGCCGATCGTGCTGCTGGCGGACGAGGCACCGGTGGCCGTCGAGGCACTCGCGCGCTGGACCGCCCCTGACGGCACCGAGATCTCGCCGGAAACCTTCGTCCGCGCCGCCGAAGCCGCCGGTCTCGGCGCCGAGCTGGACACACTCGTCCTCGACCTCGCCTGCCGCGAGATCACCGCACTCGAACCAGGCCTGTCGGTGCACGTCAACGTCGGCGCGAGCAGGCTCGGCACGGCCTCGCTCGAACAGAGCATCCGCGACACGTTGCACCGCTACCGGCTCCCGGCGTATCGGCTCGTCGTCGAGATCACCGAGACGATCCCGATCCTCGACCTGACCTCGGCCGCCGAAGCGATCCGGCGCCTGCGCGCACTCGGCGTCCGCGTCGCGCTGGACGATTTCGGAGCCGGCTACAGCTCGCTGACCTGGCTGCACGCGCTGCCCGTCGACCTGATCAAGCTGGACCGGGCGCTGACGACGGGCATCCAGCCGGCCCGCGACGCGGCTTTGTGCCGCTCGCTGGTCGAGCTGTGCGCGGACCTGGAGCTCGCCGTGGTCGCGGAGGGCATCGAGACGGCCGAGCAGGCCGAGCTGATCGCGCGCGCGGGTTGCACGATGGCGCAGGGGTATCGCTTCGGGAGGCCGGCGCCCTTGGCCGACCTGGGGCTTTCCCGGGCGAGCCTTCCTGGGTAAAGGGCTCCTCTCACCCGACCCTGGCTGTGTGAAGGCTCCCTTCACACAGCCCGGTCCCTGTGAAGGGAGCCTTCACCCAACCTGAGTGGATGAAGGCTCCCTTCACAACCTGGGTTTGTGAAGGGAGCCTTCACAAAGCTCTGGTCATTCGGCTTGGAGGCCGGGTGGGAGCACGCCGAAGATGGTCGCGGTCGAGCCGGCACCGCGGCGATGGATCGGGCCGCCCGCGAGTACCCAGGCGCCGGTGGTCGGCAGCGCGCGCAGGTTCGCCAGTATCTCCAAGCTGATCCGGTGCCGCTGGTAGACGAGCTTGGACACCGTGTACGTCTCGTCGGTGCCGACGTCAGGGCTGAACGTGTCCGTGCCCGTGCCGCCGCGGCGGCCGATGCGGCCGGTGTCGATGAGCCACTTGACCGCCGGGATCGAGAAGCCGGGCTGGTGGATGCCGCCGTCCGCGTCGAGGTTGGGGAACGCGGGCGTGCCCCACTTGGCGTCCCAGCCGGTCCACAGGATGACCATCGAGCCGTCCGGGATGCGGCCGTGGCTGCGTTCCCATGCCTTCAGGTCGTCGATGGTCACCGCGTAGTCGGCGTTCTGCGCGGCCTTGGCGCGGATGTCGATCTTGACGGCCGGCAGGAACAGGTCGGCGGGGTCCATCTCGTCGGCGAGCGGCTCGCCGGTGTTGAAGTGGCCCGGCGCGCCCCAGTGCGTCCCGGTGTGCTCGCCTTCGCGGACGAACTGCAGGTAGTAGCCATCACGCGGGATCGTGGCGATGGTCTCCAGCGTGAACGCCGGGTCCCCTGGGAACACGTTCGTCGTGGCCGGGTCGTTGACGTGCGACAGGTTGACCAGGTTGAGCTGGTCAAGCCGGACGGGCGGGGCCGTGGTCTCCGTGGCCTCGGCGGTACGCCCGGTCGTCAACGCGCCGAACAACCCCGCCACCCCGGCGGCCAGCACTCTTCGCCTCATCGGCATGCGATCACCTTTCAAGCAAGCCCGCCGCGCGGCGGGCTTGGACGGTGATATCACCCGGCTGCCCTCTTGCCCAAGGCTTTGCGGGGGATCACACGGCGAGACGCGGCGATTCGGAGTAGCGCACTGCCCCATCTGCGAAGGGGCCTCCTACCGGGCCGGAACCGGGACCACCTCCGGTGCCGCGTGACCGAGTTTGACGCGGGCGCCGCCGTCTTCGTAGGTCTCCGCCCAGAACCGGTCGTCCCGCTCGCAGGCGCCGCCCGCGTCCGACGCGATGGTCCGCGCGGTGGCCGATTCCGCTTGCGGCGCACCGAAGGTGACGTCGATCGGCGGCAGGTCGGCGCAGAGCACGCCGTCGGTGTAGTACCCGATGAACGAGCCTGGCGTGTTGTTGAGATCGCCGGACGCCGCGTCGATCGTCCACGCGCCGATCGCGATCGGATCCCGCACCGGCTCGGCCGAAGCGTCACGGAAGGAGCCACGCCAGGTCGTCTTGCCGTCGACGGGCTCGCCGCGCGAGACGGTCAGCTCGTAGCGATGCCCGCGCTCGGCGGGTAACCCGGCGAGCTCGCAGGTCGCGCCTTCCACACCGTCGGTGCCGGTCCGGCAGGTCTCCGGAGCGGCCGGTTCCACGCCGGGACCGAAAATGGAGAACAGCGCGTGCATCGTGCCGTCCGGGTACGGCTGCACCGCCAGGTACGCCCAGTCGTCACGGGCGAGGAAGCCGAAGTGCCTCGCGAACCGGTAGCCGCCGGCCGCCGGGAACTGGGTCAGCGTGATCGGCAGCGTCATCGACCGCCAGCCTGCCACCTGCGGGGTCGCCGTGCTGACCAGCGAGCTCTGTGTGCCGGCGAGCCCGCCGGGCGTGCCGCGGACCGGCACCGGGATCCGGCCGGGCGGCACCACCGAGGCGGGGTCGAGGTTCGTGGCGGTGAGTGCCGGCTCCAGCGTGATCCTGGGCAGCCGCGGCGAGCCAGGCCGCAGGCGCACGGCCAGGTTTTCGGTCACGTCGGCGGGGATCTCCTTGATCTGGCAGGAGAACTTGCCGCCCTGCAGGGTGAGTTCGGCGGTGCAGGTCCATCGATCCGACGCGGCGGCCAGCGAGGCCAGCTCGCCGTTGACCGTCCCGGTCACCTGGACGTCGGTGGCCGTCGCGGGCCCGTCGTTGCGCAGGCTCAGGTCGACGACCGTGTCCACGCCGGTGCCGTGCACCTCGCGCTGCGCCGTGCTCAACCGCAGCAGGGCGGTCCCGCCGGCGTGCGCAGGCGGCGCGACCGTCCACAGCAGACAGGACAGGCCGATGACCACGAGCTTCCTTGCCGACCTGGTCACGGCCGGACCTCCCTCGACGCGGGGCTATTCGATCAAGGTCGACTATTACCCGCACCGCGGGGCCACTGCGCGGCATGTACGTCGTGTGAGTGACGCCGCGGCGACCGGCACCCGCCGGTGCATGGTGTTCAAGTGCTGAACATGATCCAGAGCCCTGCCCGCGACACCGTGACCGTCGTGCCGGCCGACGAGCACCCGGTGCTCCGCAGCGGCCTGCGTGTGCTCAGCTCGCCTCGGTGAGGTAACGGGCCTGCGAGGGTGTCACGACCTCGGGCCGCACCGGTGTTTCGTCACGCAGGTGTTCGCGTAGTGCCCGATGGGTCATCGGGAGAGTGCCCGAGATGACGGCGAGCCTGGCCCGTGGCGGGCCGGCGGCGAACACCGCGAGACGCGCGGCCGGACGGACGGCCACGTCGACCACACCGAACTGGTCGAAGCCGCCGAGCACGCGCATCCACTTCGGCAGGCTGGCGATCGTGAGCGGGGCCATCAGCCTGCTCATCGCCCACAACCGCAGCTTGCCCCGCGCACGCGGGGTGCGCAGCAGGTAGTGCATGCCCTCGTGGGCGCGTTCGGTCACGCACAGCGTCGGGCGGACGGCCGCGAAGTACTCGCGCACCGCTTCGCGGGACGCCGGGACGTCCGGCGGCTTGCAGGTCTGGAGTTCCGCGGCGAGGACGCAGTCCGCCCAGTAGCGGGCCTCCTCCTCGGGTGACAGCGGGCCGGGGCCGTACAGCTCGTAGCACTTGAGGACCGAGTGCCAGCCGGTCACATGGATCCACAGCTGGGATTTCGGGTTGTTGGCGCTGTAGCGCTTGCCGGTGATCGGTTCGACGCCGGTCGCTTCCGCGTGCACCTTCATCAGGTGCTCGGACAGCGCGAGCGCGGTGGGGCTGTCGGCGACCGCGACGGTGAGGAAATAAGCGAGTGTGCGGTCGAGCCGCCCGACCGGGTCGGTGTAGATCCCGCGCAGGTCGGCGACGGCGGCGGTGAGGAACGGGTCGAAGTGCTCGAGCACCACCGCCCGCTGGAAGCCGATCAGCGCGGTGGGTGCCGTCCATACCTTCCATGTCGGCGAGTCCGGTCCGAAGAAGCCGTAGTCCTGGCGCGTCATCGCGTCTCCTCTAATTACTACCGAGGAGTAGTAATATGCTACGGTGGAGTAGCTTTGTCCAGAGGGAGGCGAGATTGACCGCGAAAAGACGGGCCTACGCCGCTCGGATCCCGGCCGGGCAACGCCGGACCGAGCTGCTCGACGCCGCGCTGGCACTGGTGGTCACGGCCGGGCACAGCGCGGCGACGATGGAGGCCGTCGCCGAACGCGCGGGCGTCACGAAGCCGGTCGTCTACGGCGTTTTCGAGAACCGGGCCGCCTTACTGAGCGCGCTATTGCGCCGAGAGCAGGAACAGGCGTTACGCCAAGTGCTCGAAATAATGCCGAGTGACCTCGCCGCGCCGAACCTGCTGCCGCAGCTGTTGCGCGATTTCCTCGACGTGGTCGCGAAATCGCCCGACCGCTGGCGTTGTGTCGTGATGCCGATGCCGGATCTGCCCGCGCAGTTCCACGCCGCGCGCGAGTCGGCACGCGCGCTCACCCTCGCGCGCGCGGAAGACTTCGCCCGCGCGACGTTGCACTGGCTCGATCCCGAAATCGCCGCGCACACGATGGTCACACTCGCCGAAATGGCCGCGCGGCTCGTCCTCACCGACCCTGCCCGGTTCCGGCCGGACCGGTTCGTCGCCGCGCTGACCGCGCTGACCGCTCCGCGAGTCCACTGAGGACGGTGCGCCGCCGGAACAATACTCATGGCGGGTTGTTGGGCCCCCGTGCAAAGGGGACGCTGTCCGTGGCTCCGAGGCGCGGGGCCCAGGAAGGACAACCCCATGAGATCGAGGGTACTTTCTGCTGCGCTCACACTGGCCATGAGCCTGGTGGGAGCAGCGGCCTTGACGCCATCGGCCCACGCGGCGGCCTGCGGTGACCAGCTCGTCGGCAATGGCGGATTCGAAAGCGGCACAGCGCCGTGGACGCAGACCACCGGTGTCATCACCGCTGGTACGACGGCCGAACCGGCCCATGGCGGCACCATGGAAGCGAAACTCGGCGGCCGTGGCACCACGCACACCGACACCCTCTCGCAGTCGGTCACGCTGCCGACCGGATGTTCCTCGGCGACGCTCACCTATTGGGCGCATATCGACACCAAGGAAACGACCACCAGCACCAAATACGACACTTTGGTCGTACAGGCCGGATCGGACACTCTGGCCAGTTACTCCAATCTGGACAAGAACACCGGCTACGCGCTGCGCACCGTCGACATGACGCGCTACCTCGGGCAGACCGTGACGCTGAAGGTCACCGGCTCCGAAGATTCCAGCCTGGTGACCAACTTCGTACTCGACGACTTCTCGCTCACCACCGGCACCGGCACTCCCCCTGACACCACGCGCACCCCGATCAATCCGGCGTACACGGTGAATCTGACCTCGAACACCGCGGGCGACACCTGGACCGGGCACCAGACGGCGAGCTTCACCAACGGTTCCGCGACGCCACTGCCCGAGGTCTACCTCCGGCTGTGGGACAACTACCACGGCAGCTGCCCGGCGACGCCGATCACGGTCACCAACGTCACCGGCGGCACGGCGTCCCCGCTGAGCGTCGACTGCACCGCCTTGAAGATCACGCTGCCCGCTCCGCTGGCGCAGAACCAGTCCGCCACGATCGGCTTCGACCTGGGCATCGTGGTGCCCAGCGGCGCGGACCGGTTCGGCCACGACGGCCCGTACAACATGATCGGCAACGCGCTGCCGGTGCTCGCGGTGCGCGACGGCGCAGGCTGGCACCTCGATCCCTACACCAACAACGGCGAGTCGTTCTACTCGCTGATCAGCGATTTCGACGTCACGCTCGTGCACCCCACCAGCCTGCTGACCCCGGCGACCGGCACCTCGACGGAGACCACCAGCGGCAGCACGACCACCACCCACGCCACCGCGGCCAAGGTGCGTGACTTCGCGTGGGGCGCCGGGCCGTTCGCCAAGATCTCGGGCACCTCGAACAAGGGCTTCAAGGTCAACGTCTACTCGGCGAGCGGTATCTCGTCCGCCAACGCGACGTCCATGCTCAACCTCGCGAAGGACTCGCTCGACGTCCACTCAGGACGGTTCGGCGACTACCCGTACTCCGAGCTGGATGTGGTGCTGGACAACAACTTCTGGTTCGGCGGCATGGAGTATCCCGGCTTCGTGATGGACCTCGTGTCGAATGTCGCGCTGCCGCACGAGATCGCGCACCAGTGGTTCTACGGCATCGTGGGCGACGACGAGTACACCTCGCCGTGGCTCGACGAGAGCTTCACCGACTACGCCACCGACCTCTACCGGGGCGTGACCGGAAGCGGCTGCGGCATCACGTGGCAGTCCAGTGCCGAGAAGCTGACCAACTCGATGGCCTACTGGGACGCGCATTCGTCCCGCTATTCCACGGTGGTCTACAACTACGGCAAGTGCACCCTGCACGACTTGAGGCGGCTCATCGGTGACACCGCGATGGCCAACCTGCTCAAGACTTACGCGCAGTCGCACTGGTACGGCGTCTCGACCACGGCCGAGTTCAAGGCCGCGGCCCAGGCGGCGGCGGGCTCGACCGACCTGACGTCCTTCTGGGCGTCCCACCGAGTCGAAGGCTGAGCCACGGTTTGGGGTCGTGAGTGGTACGGCCGGTTCTAACCGGCGGTAC
>NZ_JBHWEB010000060.1:0-58187 GCF_042734395.1 Amycolatopsis sp. NPDC059657
GCAGCAAGCTCGTCATACGACGGACGCTCACTCCCGGTCACGCGGTGATCATCGCAGAACGACGACCACCACGCGACAGAGACCTGACTAGTTACCCGGCCATACCACTCACGACCTAAAGCGGGTTGAGGGCGGTCACTTTCCAGCGGCCGTCCGTGCGGTGGGCGGTGACGGCGAGCTGGGCGGCCGTGGATTCCTGCTGATTCGATTCCGTGTGCAGGGTTTGCTGATCGAGGAACAACAGCAACGTGGCGTCGTCGCCGCGCAAAGTCTGGACGCCGATCGAGCGGATCGTGGTCGTGCGGACCAGTTTGCCCGCTTCGGCTTGGGTGCGGGCGGCCGCGAAGTCGGCGCGGTAGTGGGTCGCGGCCGGGTCGGCGAGGAAGTCCGTGGCCGCGCGGTCCGTGCGGGACAGGTTCGCGTAGTCGTAGGAGAACACGGCTTTCACGCCCGAGCCGACCTGGTCGATGACTTCGGCGGTCGCGCGGGCGTCGACGAGGGCCTCGTTGCCGACCGAACGCACCGACGCGGCCTCGAAGGCGAACCAACCCGCGCAGCCCGCGAACAAGACCAGGGCGGCCAAGAGAAACGCGCGGTTCATTTCGCCGCCGCCTGGATCGCCGAGACCTTCCAGCCGTCGCCGGTTCGTTCGAGGTCGACGTTCAGCCTCGACACGTTGGGGGCGGGTGCGGCGCCGCCGGTGCCGACGAGGACGTCCAAGACCGCGATGACCCGCGCGGTGCCCGCGGCCCGGTTCACCTCGGTCACGGCGGCCTGTTTCAGCACCGCGGAAGCGACCGCTTGCGTCGAGACCGCCCGGTCGACCTGGGTCTGGCGGTCGGTGGCGAGATCCTTGCCCAGGCGGCCGGTCGTGACGGCGATCCACTTGTCGATGTCGGCCGCGGCCGTGCGATGGTCGATCGTGTTCAGCACGACCAGTTCCGTCGACGCCGCCGCCGCGACCGCGTCACGGTCACGCGCGAGCGAGACGCCGTCGTCGTGCGCCGCGGACCACCATGACCAGCCGAACCAGCCCGCGGCGAGTACGGCCAGTGCCGTGAGCACGACCAGAAGCCTCACCTCGGCAGCCCCAGTAGCGGGCCGACGCCAGCAGGGCGGCCCGCTGTCGCGAGCCCGAGTACACCGGGGAGCTGCGGAGCCGTGGGAGCCGGTTGAGAAGGCTTATCAGGGAACGGCGCCGGCTTCCCGGCATAGGGCGCGTTCTGGGAGCCTCGGACGCCAGTGGGACTACCCGGCGGCTCGGCGCAGTAGGCCTTGACGTTCACCGGGGCTTCGGTGAGGTCGTTGGCCGGGCGCTGTTTCGTGCCTTCGTAACCCTTGGTGCACGAGATCGGGTCGAAGAAGTTCAGCACGACACCGAGGTGCCCCGTGCCGTCGCCGGAGGTCGACGGCGAGAAGGCCGAGATGATCGGGTAGGCCACGAGCAGCTCTTCGACCGCGCCGGTGCGCGAGGACGTGATCTGCGCGGTGGTCAGCAGGTTCGCGATCACGATGCCCAGGTCCGAGCCCGAGGTGGCCAGCACGTCACTGATCTGACGGCTCAGCTTGGGCGCGTCGTCGATGACCTTGCGCAGGTCCGGGTCGGACTTCTTCAGCTGCTCGGTGATGGTCTTGAGGCCCGACGCGAACGACGTGATGTTCGCCGACTGGCGTTGCTGGGTGTCCAGCACGACCTTCGCGTCCGCGAGCAGGCCTTGCGTCTGCGGCAGGTACTGGGTGGCCACGGAAGTCAAGGAACCCGTGCTGTCCAACAGCTTCTGGAGTTCGGGACCCGCGCCGGCGAACGCCTTGTACGTCTCGTCGACCACCGTGCGCAGCGACTCCGGGTGCACGCTGGACACCAGCTTGTCGAGGCTGCTGAGCACCGTGTCCGGCGAAAGCGGGATCGACGTTTGCGCCTGCGTGATCACCGAGCCGTCCTTCAGGTACGGCCCGTTTTCGTGCTGGGGTTCCAGGTCGACATATTGCTCGCCCACCGCGGACCGGTTCGCCACCACCGCGCGGGTGTCCGCCGGGATAGGTGGCGCGTCCGAGTCGATGTCGAGCTCCAGGTTGACGCCCTGCGGGGTCAACGTCATCGACGCCACCTTGCCGACCGCGACGCCTCGGTAAGCGACCTCGGAGTTCACGAAGATGCCGCCGGAGTCGGCCAGCTGAGCCGTGACGACATAACCTCGCGCGCCGAAGAGCCGGTCGAGGCCCGCGTAGTTCGCGCCCGTGTAGACCACTGTGGACACGGCCAGCAGCACGAACAGCAGCAGCTGGACCCGATGCTTCCTGGTGATCATCGGCCACCCCCGAGCAGGCCCTTGAGCAGGTCGCCCAGTGGATCGGTGGCGGGCAGCGGCAACGGGATTTGCGGCACACCCGGCGTGACCGGGCCCGATCCGGACAGGCCGGGAATCGGCAGGAACGGCTGCGAGGAGCTGCTCAGATTCTCCAGCAGGGTGTCCAGCTGAAGGTCCACGGTGGCCTCGACGTTCGCGTAGTCACCCTTGACCACATTGCCCGCGTAGTCGGGGAACGGATACGTGAGCAGGATCTGCAACGCGTTCGGCAGGTTCTGGCCGGACTCGACGAGCTTCTGCAGTGTCGGCTGCAACGTCCTCAGATTGTCGACGAGCTGGTCACCGCTCTTCTTGACCGTGTCGACCGCGACCGTGGACAACCGGTTCAACGCCTGCAGCATGCCCACCAGTTCGTCACGCTGATCGGCGACGACCTTGAGACCTGGCGCGAGATTGTCCACCGCTGTGGTCAGATTTCCCTGCTGGGCGACCAAAGTGGACGACAGCTTGTCGAGACCGTCGATCGCGCGGATGATCTGTCCTTTATGTCCGTCCAATTCGGTCGCGAGCTGGTCCACATGGGCCAGCAGCGCGCGGATCTCGGGCTCGTTGCCCGCCAATGCGTCGTTCAGCTCATGGCTGATCTTCTGCAGCTGTTCGACACCGCCGCCGTTCAGCAGCAGCGACAACGCGCCGAGCACCTCTTCGACCTCGGGGTTGCGATTCGTCCGCGCGAGCGGGATCCGCGCACCCTCGCCGAGCTTGCCTGTCGGCTGCTCGGTGCGCGGCGGATGCAGGTCGACGAACTTCTCACCCAGCAGGCTGGACTGCCGCAGTTCGGCACCGGCGTTCGACGGCAGCGGAACATCGCCGTTGACGAGCAGTGTCACCAAGGCCGAGTGCGTGTCCGGCGACAGTTCGATCTTCTCGACCCGGCCGATCGCGACGTCGTTGACCTTCACGCTCGCCTGCGGCACCAGGTCGAGCACGTCGGAGAACTGCGCCGTGATCCGGTACGGGTGCTCCCCGAGGTCGGCGCCGCCCGGCAGTGAAGTGTTGTACAGCCCGGAAAAACCGCCGCTGCTGCATGCGGCGAGCGTCAGCACCCCGGCGAGCACTCCGGCGATCCGTTTCATCGCGGCGCACCTCCCGACAGCTGCGAGAGCACATCGGCGAGCGGCAACGGCAGCGGCGGCATCTGCCCCTGAGTCAGCGATGAGATGACCTGGGGAACGGACGGCAGCTTCAGTGTTCCGTCGAGCACGGGCGCGAGTTGCTTGCAGAGGTTGCCGACGACGTCAGGGACTTCCTTCGGTGTGCCCGCGCTGATCAGCCTGCAGAGGGTGAGCACCGGCGGGTGCGTCAGCTCGTTCAGGTTGTCGCGCACCGCGATCGTGCCGGAGGCCGCGTCGTAGGAGTTGATGAAGTTGGTCGCGCCTAGTGGCGCGAGATCGAGCACCTCGGCGAGCGCGGCACGCTGGTCGACGAGCACTTTCGTCAGCCCGGTCAATTTGTCTACATTGGACGCCAGTAGGTCCTTGTTCTCCTCGACGAACCCCTGCACCTCGCCCAGTGAAGACGCCAGCGACGACAGTGCCGCGCCGACGTCCGCCGAGTCCTCGGCCAGGAAGCCGGTCACCTGAGCGGCCCGTGTGTAGAACGAGTTGAGCTGACGATCGCTTTCGGACAGTGCGTGGGTGAACGAGTTCAGGTTCTCCACCGTCGAGAAGAGGTCGTCCTTGGAGCCGTCGAGCGTCTTCGCCAGCTCGGCCAGCCTGGTCACCGTGCTGTTGAGGTTCTCGCCGTTGCCGTCGAGGTTGGCCGCCGCTGTGTCGAGCGCGCCGGAGAGCGCGCCGTTCTTGTTGGCACCATTGGGTCCCAGGCTGCTCGACAGCTTGTCGAGGCTCGTGTAGAGATCGTCCAGCTCGACCGGGGTCGCCGTGCGCTCCTTGCCGATCACGGTCCCCGACGCCATCACGGGCCCGCTGTCGTATGCGGGCGTGAGCTGGACGTACCGGTCGCTGACCAGCGAAGGCGCGACGACCACGGCGCCCGCGTCGGCGGGAATGTCCACTCCGGAATCGACGCGCATGTCGACCCGCACGGCCGCGCCCTGCGGCGTCACCGCGGTGATCTCGCCGACCTTGATGCCGAGCACGCGCACCGACGAGCCCGCGTACAGGCCGACGGTTTTGCCGAAATACGCGCTCAGCCGGGTCCCGCCCTGCTCCCGCAGCACGAACCACAGGCCACCGGTCAGCACGAGCGCGACCACGCAGGCGAACGCGAGGTAGGTGTACACGCTGCGGCGGGCGCGGGTGTCGATGGTCATCGGCCGCCCACCCCCTGGTTCGGCGCGGCGATCGGCGGCGTGCAGCCCTCCGGGTTGATGTGCAGGCCGAGCGCCGTGATCGTCGGCGGCAGCAGCCCGCACAGGTACCCCTCGAACCAGCGGCCGTTGCCGGTCGCGTTCGCGCCGACGCGGGCGAACGGCGCCATCAGCGCGAGACTGTGCGCGAGGTTGTCCTGGTTGCGCTGCAACACATCCGTCACCTTGCCGAGCTTCTCCAGCGTCGGTTTGAGCTGCTGCCGGTTGTCGGCGACCAGCCCGGACAACTGCGCCGAAAGCTGCTGCGTCCCCTTGAGCAGCGCGCTGATCGCGTCCTTGCGGCTCTGCAGTTCGGCGAGCAGCAGGTCTCCGTCGCTGATGATCCGCTGCAGCTGGGCATTGCGGTCGGCCAGCGTTTTCGAGACGCCACTGGTGTTCGCCAGCAGCTGCTTGAGCTGCTGGTCGCGCGACGACACCGTCTTCGACAACGACGAAAGCCCGGTCAGCGCGTCCTTCATATGCTGCGGGCTGTCCTTGAGGCTGTCCGAAAGAACGTTGAAGCTGTCCGCGAGCTGTTGGGTGTTGATGTCCCCGACCGTGCTCGACAGCTGCTTGAACGCGTCCTGCAGCTCGAACGGCGTCCGTGTGCGCTGCAACGGGATCGCGACGTTCGGGTCCTGGTTGCCGGACCCCGAAGACTGAAGCGCCAAGTACTTCTCACCGAGCAAGGTCTTGATCTCGATCGACGCCGTGCTCGTGTCGCCGACCCGTGTGTCCTTGACCCGGAACTTGACCAGCACCTTCTTGCCCGCCAGGGAAACCGAGGTCACCTGGCCGACCTTGACCCCGGCGACCTCCACCTCGTTGTCCGGCGAGAGCCCGGCGGACTCCGCGAAGTAGGCCGCGTACGTCGTCCCGTTGCCGAACAATGGGATGCTGTCCGAGAAGTAGGTGGCGATCACGACCAGTGTCAGCAGCACGAGGGTCACCCCGCCGACCGCCGCCTGGTTGCGCTGCTTGAGTGGTTTCACGGTCCGCACCTCTCGGCCCGCTGGGTGCCGGGGATCGGCACGATCGGCAGCTGGATGTTCAGCGCCGAGATACCGATCCGGCCGTTGATCCCGCACAGGTAGTAGTTGAACCAGCTGCCATAGCTCAAGGTCCTGGTGAACTTCTGCAGGTTCGACGGCAGCACTTGCAGCAGATGATCGATGAGCTGCCCGGAGTCGTTGAGATTGTCCGAAAGATTGCCGAGCTGCGTGATGTCCTCTTTCAACGCCGGCCGCGCGTCGGCGAGCAGGCCGGAGGTGGTCACGGTCAGCTCGCCCAGCGCGGAGACGGCCTCGCCGATCGGCTTGCGCTGTTCGGCGAGCCCGCTGACCAGCCGCTGTGTCTGGTCGATCAGGTCGCCGAGCTGCGGCGCGTGCTGGTTGACCGTGCCGAGCACGGTGTTGAGGTTGTCGATGACCTGCCCGATCACCTTGTCGCGCCCGGCGATCGTCGTGGTGACCGAGGCGGTGTGCGCGAGCAGGCTCGCGATCGTGCCGCCTTCGCCTTGGAAGACCTGGATGATCTCGTAGGACAGCTTGTTGACGTCCTCGGGGTTCAGCGCCTGGAACAGCGGCTTGAACCCGTTGAACAGCACCGTGAGGTTCAACGCCGGCTTGGTGCGTTCCGGCGGGATCGTCCCGCCTTCCGGCAGCACCCGGCCGTCGTCGACGTCGGTGTTCAGCGCCAGATACCGCTGCCCGACGAGGTTGCGGTACTTGATCGTCGCGGTCACCGACTCGGGCAGTTTGTACGCCGACTGGATCGCGAACCGGACCTCCGCGTGGTTCGGTTCCCCTTGTGCCACCTTGATCTCGCCGACCTGGCCGACCTTCACGCCGACGATGCGGACGTCGTCGCCCTCCTGCAACCCTGACGCGTCGGTGAACCGCGCGAGGTAGCCGGAGGTGACGCCGAAGTTGGTGTTGGCGATGGTCGCGCCGAGAATCCCGGTCAGCAGCACGGTGACCGCGGCGAAGATCAGGATCTTGATGAGCGACGGCAGCGTCCGGTTCACTTCAGTTCGACCTCCGCGCCGCGGTACAGCGGCCCCACCAGCAAGCTTCCCCAGCCGGGCACGGCTTCCGGCGAAACACCCATTGCGGGCGCGGTCAGCAGGTTGATCAACGCGAGTTCGTCGGCCGAACCGACCACAGTGGACCCACCGCCGGGGAACCCGGTCGGCGAGCGCGGCGGCGCGGGCTTGGTCGAGCCGTCCTTGATCGCGCCGTCCGGCGGGTACTGCGGCCACTTCCCCGGCCTCGGCACCTTCGGGTAACAGCGCGGGCCGCGCTTGTCCTGCCACTTCGGCTCGTCGACACCCGGCAGGTACTTGCCGCGGCTGGAGGTGAATTCGATCGTCACCCGGCTGACCTCCGGATGCGCGGTGCCCTTGCCGAAGGCGAGCTCGGCGTCCGGCACGGACTCGGCGAGCTGACGGAACAGGCAGGGGTACTCGGGCGCGTACTTGGCGAGCACGTCCAGCGTCGGCTGGACGGCCGTGGTGAGCCGGATGAGGTTGTCCTTATTCACATCCAGGAAAGTCGACAGGTCGACCGAGGCGGTGGTGACGGTGGCGTACAGATCGTCGAGCCCCTGCCGTTTGTCCACAATGGTCTGTGTGGTGGTGGTCAGGTCCGCCAAGGCTTCCAGCAGATCCGGCGCGGCCTTGGTGTACACATCGGACACGTTCGCCAGCCCGGTGATGTCGGCCTTCAGATCCGGCAGCGACGGGTTGAGCTTGCCGAGATAGTCCGAAAGCTGGACGAGCGTCTCGCCGAGCTGCTTGCCCCGGCCGTCCAAAGCCGTCGAAACGGCCGTCAGAGTGCTGGACAGCTTCTGCGGCTGAACCGCTTGCAGCAACGGGAGAACGTCACCGAGTACCTTCTCCAGCTCGATCGCCGAGCTGGACCGGTCCTGCGGGATGACGTCACCGTCGGCGATGTGGCGTGCGGGTTTCTCCGGCACCTGCAGCGCCACATACCGTTCCCCGAACAGGGTCTTCGGCAGCAACCTGGCCGAGACGTTCTGCGGGATGACGCCGATCTTGTCCGGCTGCAGCGCGAGCCCGAGCGTCGCGTGGTCGCCGAACGCCTGGATCGTCCTGACCTCGCCGACGATCATCCCCCGGATCTTCACGTCCGCGCCGACCCGCATCTGGTTGCCGATGTGGTCGGTCTCCAGCGTCACGTTCTCGACCGTGGTGAAGACTTTCTTGTAGAACCCGATGGTCACCACGAAGAACAACGCGACCACGAGCAGGAAGGCGAGCCCCAGCACCTGATGCCGCAGCCGCTTGAGCAGGATCCCGCGGTTCATCCCGAGATCCTCACCGTCGTGGTCGCGCCCCAGATGGCCAGGCTCAGGAAGAAGTCGAGCACCGAGATGACCACGATCGACGTCCGCACCGCGCGGCCCACCGCGATGCCCACCCCTGCCGGGCCGCCCTTCGCGGTGAAGCCGTAGTAGCAATGGGACAGGATCACGATCGTCGCGAACACCATCACCTTGAGAAACGACCAGAGCACGTCTTCAGGCGGTAAGAACAGCGAGAAGTAGTGGTCATAGGTGCCGGCGGACTGGCCGTAGAGCCACACCGTGATCTGCCGTGAAGCGAGATACGAGCTGAGCAGGCCGACCGCGTACAGCGGGATCACCGCGGCGACCCCGGCCAGCACGCGCGTCGTGACCAGGTACGGCAGGCTCGGCACGCCCATCACCTCGAGCGCGTCGATCTCCTCGGAGATCCGCATCGCGCCGAGCTGAGCGGTGAACCCGCAGCCGACGGTCGCCGAAAGCGCGAGCCCTGCGGACAGCGGCGCGACCTCACGCGTGTTGAAGTAGGCCGAGATGAACCCGGTCAGCGCGGCCGTCCCGAGCTGGTTCAGCGCGGCGTAGCCCTGCAGGCCGACGATGAGCCCGGTGAACATGGTCATCCCGATCATCACGCCGAGCGTGCCGCCGATGACCGCGAGCCCGCCGGTGCCGAAGATGACCTCGGTCAGCAGCCGCAGCGTCTCCCTGGAATAGCGGCGGATGGTCCGTGGCGCCCACGCCAGCGCGCGGAAGTAGAACGAGAGCTGCTCGCCGAAGCCTTCGAGGCTCGCTCCCGGCCTCGCGATGATCTCCAGTGTGCGGTCGGTGGCCATCACAACGCCTTCGCCGGCACGATCTTCAGGTAGATCGCGGTCAGCACGACGTTGATCAGGAACAGCAGCAGGAACGTGATGACCACGGCCTGGTTGACCGCGTCACCGACGCCCTTCGGCCCGCCTGACGGGTTGAGCCCGCGGAAGGCGGCGACCACACCCGCCACGAAGCCGTACAGCAACGCCTTGATCTCGCTGATCCAGAGATCGGGCAGCTGCGCGAGCGCGTTGAAGCTGGCGAGGTACGCGCCGGGCGTGCCGCCTTGCATGACCACGTTGAAGAAGTACCCGCCGAGCACACCGACGACGCTGACCAAGCCGTTGAGCAGCACGGAAACGACGATCGCCGCCAGCACCCTCGGCACGATCAGGCGCTGGATCGGGTTGACGCCGAGCACTTCCATCGCGTCGATCTCTTCGCGGATCTTGCGCGCGCCGATGTCCGCGCAGACCGCGCTGCCACCAGCACCGGCGACCAGCAGCGCGGTGATCAGCGGCGCGGCCTGCTGCACGATCGCGAGCGCGCTGGCCGCGCCGGTGAACGACTGCGCGCCGATCTGCTGGGTCAGCGAGCCGAGCTGCAACGCGATGACCGCGCCGAACGGGATCGCCACCAAGGCCGTCGGCAGGATCGTGACGCTGGCGAAGAACCAGCATTGTTCGATCCATTCCCGCACCTGGAAAGGGCGGCGGAACATCGCGCGCAGCACTTCCCACGAGAGCGTGGCCAGGCGCCCGACCTGAGTGAGCGCGGCCGTTCCCGTGACCTTGACGGTCTCGCTCATCGAACCTCCGTGCCACCAAGGTTTCCCGCGTCGTCGCGAGTCTTGCGCATGCTGTCCCGCCGGTTTAGTTAGCGGCGTTTACCTTAGGCGAATTTGAGGGCATGTGTGGCCGTGGCGCCGCCATCGGCGACGAATTCGGCGCCGGTGGAGTAAGAACTGTCGTCGCTGCCGAGGAATACCACCATCTGGGCGATCTCCTCAGGTTGACCCATCCGGCCGAGCGCGACCTTCTTCGCGAACCGGCGCAGGTCCACTTCGGCGCCCGTCGCGGTGGCCACCATGTTCGTCTCGATCATCCCGGGGTGGACCGAATTGACCCGGATGTTCTTCGCGCCGAGTTCCATCGCCGCCACCTTGGTCATCCCGCGGATCGCGAACTTGCTCGCGGTGTAGGCGATGAGATACGGCATACCCGCCAGTCCCTCCACAGAGGACACGTTGATGATGGAGCCGCCGCCGGCCTCCGTCATCGGTTCAACGACCGAACGCATCCCGAGAAACGTTCCGGTCTGGTTGATCCTGATGACGCGCTCGTAGTCGGCGAGCGAGGTCTTGCCGAGCTCGGAGAAGTGCAGGATGCCCGCGTTGTTGACCAGCACGTTGACCTTGCCGTACTCGGTCAGCACGCGGTCGATCGCGGCGGCCCAGTCCTCCTCCGAGCCGATGTCGAGATGCTGGTACAGCGCGCCGATCTCGTCGGCGACCCGCTTGCCGTCGCCGTCGTTGACGTCGGTGAGCAGTACCTTCGCGCCTTCTTTGACGTAGGCGCGTGCCGCCGCCTCGCCCTGGCCCGCGGCCGCCCCGGTGATCAACGCGACCTTGTCGTCGAGCCTGCCCATCACATCAGCTCCTCAGTCAGTGGTACGAGCACCGTTTCAGCCGGTGGAGAAGGTCGTCGACTTGACGAAGTGACCGTTCGTCAAGTCGTTTCGGCCAGGACGTCGTCGGCCGCGAACATCCGCTTCGGATCACGTCCGGCGAAGTAGCCGCTGATGTCGGCGCCGGCGTCGAACCGCTTTTCGATCGACGGCGGGGTCAGCAGCAGGACCATGCCGCCGTGCACGACGAAGACCTGCCCGTTGATCTCGCCTGCCTCCGGTGAGGCCAGGAAAGCGACGAAGGGGGCGACATGGTCGACCGAAAGTGGATCCACGCCGTTTTCGGGTGCGTCACCGAAGACGTCCTTGGTCATCGCGGTCCGCGCGCGGGGGCAGATCACGTTGGCGCGGACGCCGTACTTGGCCAGTCCCCTGGCCGCCGACACGGTGAGCGCCGCGATGCCCGCCTTGGCGGCCGAGTAGTTGGGCTGACCGGGTGAACCGATGAGGAACGCCTCGGACGCCGTGTTGATCAGACGGCCATAGATCGGCTCCCCGTCCACTTTGGACTTGTCGCGCCAGTATTTGGCGGCGTTGCGCGACACCAGGAAATGCCCGCGTAGATGGACGTTCAGCACGGTGTCCCAGTCCTCGTCGGACATGCTGAACAGCATGCGGTCGCGCAGCACGCCCGCGTTGTTGACGACGATGTGCAAGCCACCGAAGTGCTCGACGGCTGCTTCCAGCAAAGCGTCCGCGGTGGATCGCTGCGAGATGTCACCGGCCACGGCAAGGGCTTTGCCCCCGCCGGCTTCGATCTCTTCGACCGTGCCGTCCGCGCCGGTCAGGTCGTTGACCACCACGCTCGCGCCCGCTCTCGCGAGTGCGAGCGCTTCGGCCCTGCCCAGTCCGGCACCGGCTCCGGTGACGATCGCGGCTTTACCTTCGAGACTCACTTGAGGGTCACCACCTGGCGTATGACGTCCGTGCCACCCTGTCGCAGCACGCCGAGTGCGTTGTTGATGTCTTCGAACCCGATGCGGCGCGAGATCATGCCGTCGAGGTCGAGCAGCCCGGCGCGCCAGAGCTTCAGCATGCGGCCGGTGTCGCGGTGCACCTGCGACGATCCGTAGAACGAGCCGAGGATCTTCTTGTCGTGCAAGAAGAGTTCCTGCGCGTTGAACTCGACCATGGCGTCGCCGCGGCCGGCGCCGACGATCACGACCGAGCCACCCCGGCGCACGCTGTCCCACGCGGAGCGGATGGTCGGCGGGTGGCCGACGACGTCGAAGGCGTAGTCGAAGCCCTCGAAGCCGGTGACCTGCTGCCTGATCTCGTCCAGGCCCTCGGGGGTGGTCGCGTGGGTCGCGCCGAACCGGCGCGCGTTGCCGTGCTTGGCCTCGACCGGGTCGACGGCCACGATCACGCCGGCGCCCGCGATCCGCGCGCCCTGGATGACCGAGATGCCGACACCGCCGCAGCCGATGACCACGACCGTCGATCCCGGCGGCACCTTGGCCGTGTTGAGGACGGCGCCGACACCGGTCAGCACCCCGCATGCGATGAGCGCGGCCGTCTCGAACGGCACGTCCTGGTCGATTTTGACGGCGCCGCAAGCCGGGAGGACGACCTCGTCGGCGAAGGTGCCGAGTCCCGCGTACCCGAAGGCGGGCGTGGTGCCGACGCGGAAACGCGGCGTGGTGAACGCGGCGATCGCGTGCACCGCGCAGAGGTAAGGCTCGCCGCGCAGGCAACTCGAACAGGAACCGCACGGCGGGACGAAGGACAGCGTGACGTGATCGCCGGTGACGAGATGGTCCACCGCCGAGCCGACTTCGAGCACCTCGCCCGCGCCTTCGTGGCCGACCACGCCCGGCGCGAGCGCGGGCAGGGTGCCGTTCATGGCGGACAGGTCGCTTTGGCAGATTCCCGAAGCGCGCACGCGGATCCGGACCTCGCGCGGACCGGGGTCGACGGTGGTCACGTCGTCGCGCAACTCCAGCTCGTCGTCACCGATCGCGTTCAGTACGGCCGCTCTCACCCGGGATGCCTCCTCGCAGTCCGGCACCCACACTAGAATCTGTTCTCGTTGATAGCAAGGTCCACTTAATCGCGTATGAACAGCGCGTTCTTGGGGCAACCATGCACCGCAGCGGAAACACGTTCTACTTCAGACTTGGCCGCGGCCTGATCGATGACCAGCTCCTCGTCGTCGTCCAGATCGAAGACCTCCGGCGCCAGCCCGACACAGACGGCGTTGGCCTCACACAGGTCGCGATCGACACCGATCTCCACGCTTCCTCCAGTCCGGCCGTACTGGTACAACTAGAACAGGTTCTACAGTAGTACCGGTGGCGGCATGCCCGCCATAACGAGCGGCGGCGCGTGGAGGTAACGGATGCGGATCGACTACACGCCGGAGCAGCAGAAGCTCCGCGACGAGCTGCGCTCGTACTTCGCCGGGCTGATGACCCCGGAGCGCCGCGAGGCGCTGGGCAGCGGACGCGCGGAGTACGGGGATGGCTTGGTGTACAAGCAGATCGTCCGCGACCTCGGCCGGGACGGCTGGCTCGCGATCGGCTGGCCCGAGGAGTACGGCGGGCAGGCGCGGCCACTGTTCGATCAGCTCATCTTCACCGACGAGGCGGCCGCCGCCGGTGTGCCGGTCCCGTTCCTGACGGTCAACACCATCGGCCCGACGATCATGCGGTTCGGCACCCCGGAACAGAAGGCGTTCTACCTGCCGCGCATCGCCGCGGGCGAGCTGCATTTCTCGATCGGCTACTCCGAGCCGGAGGCGGGCACCGACCTGGCGTCGCTGCGCACCCGCGCGGTCCGCGACGGTGACGAGTACGTGATCAACGGCCAGAAGATGTGGACGAGCCTGATCGAATACGCCGACTACGTATGGCTCGCGGTGCGCACGGATCCCGAGGCGCGCAAGCACAAGGGCCTGTCGATCGTCATCGTGCCGACCACGGCGGAAGGCTTCTCGTGGACGAAGGTCCGCACGGTCGCCGGTCCCGGCACCAGCGCGACGTACTACTCGGACGTGCGGGTGCCGGTCGACGCGCGGATCGCGGGCGAGAACGAGGGCTGGCCGCTGATCACCAACCAGCTCAACCACGAACGCGTCGCGCTGACCTCCTCCGCGCCGATCCAGACCTCGCTCGGCGAGGTGCTCGAGTGGGCCCGCTCGGCGAAGCTCCCCGACGGCAGCAGGGTGATCGACCAGGAATGGGTGCGGACCCATCTCGCGCGGGTGCACGCCGGCGCGGAGTACCTGAAGCTGCGCAACTGGAAGATCGCGTCGGCCGACGATCTCGGCCCGGCGGACGCGTCGGCGACGAAGGTGTTCGGCACCGAGTTCGCGATCGAGGCCTACCGGCTGCTGATGGAGGTGCTCGGCGCCGGCGCGGTCGTCCGCGAGGGCTCGCCAGGCGCGCTGCTGCGCGGCCGGATCGAACGGCTGCACCGGTCCGCGCTGATCCTGACCTTCGGCGGCGGCACGAACGAGGTCCAGCGCGACATCATCGCCGCGACCGCGCTCGGCCTCCCCGTCACCCGATAGGACCCCTCCCGTCGCCCACCACCACCCTCAACGGAGGCGCTGCGCGCCGCAGATTGGACTCCAGTGGACTTTTCCCTCACCGAAGCCCAGAGCGATCTGAGCGCCCTGACACGCAAAATCCTCGCCGACCGGGTGACCACCTGGGAGCCGCACGGCACCGGCGGGTTCGACGCGGCGCTGTGGGCGACGCTGGCGCGCTCCGGCATCGTCGACGCGGCGCTGCCGTCTTCGGCGGGCGGCGGCGGTTTCGGGCTGCTGGAGCAGTGCTCGGTGCTGATCGAGATCGGCAGGGCGGTCGCGCCGGTGCCGTACCTGACCAGCGTCGTGATGGCGGCCGCCGCGGTGGCCGAAGCGGGCGACGGCCGGTTGACCGAGAAGTGGGTCGTGCCGGTCTTGCGAGGTGAGCAGACGCTGGCGGCCGCGCTCGACGGCTTCACCGCCTCCGGATCGGTGCTCTCGGGTTCACAGACGGCCGTGCCGTTCGGCGCCTTCGCGGACGGCTTCCTCGTCGCGGCGTCCGACCGGCTCTTCCTGGTCGAACGGTCCGCGCCGGGCGTCACCGTCTCCGCGCAGCAGACCATCGACAACGCCGACGCCGCGTTGCTCGAACTCGACGAGGTCCGGGCCGAGCCGCTCCCCGGCTCGCCGGAGTGGGTCCGACTGCGGGGCACGGTCGGCGTGTGCGCGCAGCAACTCGGCGTGCTTGAGCGCGCGCTGGAGCTCACGGCCACGTACGCACGCGAACGGCGGCAGTTCGGCCACCCGATCGGGTCATTCCAAGCGGTCCGGCAGCGGCTGGCTGAGGCCTACATGGACGTCGACGCCGTCCGGCTGACGCTGTGGCAAGCGGCCTGGCAGGTGCTCGACGGCGGGCAGGGCGCCGCCGAGACCGTCGCGACCGCGAAGTTCTGGGCCGCCGAGGCCGGGCATCGCGTCGCCCACACCGCCGTCCACGTCCACGGCGGGGTCGGCATCGACGTCGACCATCCGCTGCACCGCTACTTCGCCGCCGCGAAGCGCCTCGAGTTCACGCTCGGCAGCGGGATCTCCCACCTCCGCGCGCTCGGGTCACTGCTCGCCACCCAGCACTGAAAAGAAGTGACCTTCGTTACGCCGGGGGTGGGCCGAGACGGGTGCTGTAGCGTTGACGCAGCTCATTGGCGCCTTCGAAGGGATCACATGACCCGGTCACAGCCGACATCCAGGACGCACGAGCAGGGCCACTTCGCCAAGGCACGGGTCGCCGCACGCGACCACGAGGACGTGATGCGGACCAGGGCGGCCATCCGTGTGACGAAGAACGCGACGGACGGCGACGACCGCGTCCGCCTGCTCGCGATGCTCGGCTTGGAGGCCTAGGTCTCTGTCATGAACGCACAGACCGTGGTCAGCGGGCTCAAAGGCTATGTCAGCGAGGTGGCATCGGCCGTCGACGTGGCACGCGAGGCCGTCACCTACGAGGTCAGCGACACGGCGACGGCGTACGTCGGGCTCAGCAAACGGCGTAACGACCGGCCGGACCGGGATCTGATGCTGATCTGGAGTGAACGGCACGGCTGGGCGGTCGCCGTCGAAGCCGAACCCGATCGGGCGGCGTATTTCGGCGGCGAGGACCTCGTCCCCGAGCCCGCGGAAGTGGCCCTCTTCGTGGCGGAAGTCATCGGCGGGCGCGACCGGGGGCAGGCCAGGCCGCAGTTCGCGGTCACCGGGGACCGCGCCCGACTGGCGGGAAAACTGGCACGGTATATTTCCGCACAGCGGTGAGTCGTGGTTGCGCCCGAACTTCAGGTGTGCTGGACTTACCTCGGTCGTCTGAGTTTTGTGTTCGTGTGCTCCACGCTCGCGAGACCGGTTGCGGGCGTGTGATTCTCCCACCTGCGGAGTAGTTCTCGTTCGGGACAGCGACCTCCCGCTATTCCGCAGTTGATCTAGGAGAAGTAAAGATGGCTCAGGGTGTCGTGAAGTGGTTCAACTCCGAAAAGGGCTTCGGGTTCATCGCGCCGGACGACGGTGGCGCCGATGTGTTCGTGCACTACTCGGAGATCCAGGGCAACGGTTTCAAGAGCCTTGAGGAGAACCAGCGCGTGCAGTTCGAGGTGGGTCAGGGCCAGAAGGGCCCCCAGGCCACCGGCGTGACTGCCATCTGATTTTCGCTTGAACCGAAAGCGGGTGCGCTCCCCTCGTGGGGGCGCACCCGCTTTTTTTGCGTCAGCCCGCCTGACCGAGCAGGAACATCGCGCCGGCGGCGGCGACGATCAGCACTGACCAGCGTGCGATCGAGCCCGGCCGAGGCTTCGGGCCTTCACGCAAGGTCTTGACCCCGAGCGGCACGAGCGCGACGCACAGCCCCGCGACGGCGACGATCCCCAGCACCGTGGTGCCCTTGAGCACGCCGAGCGGCAGCGCGGCCATCAAACCCAGCGCGATCGACTGGACGAGGCCGAGCGTGCGCGACAGGTAGGCGCCGATGGCCAGGATGATCCAGCCCGCCAGTATCGCGAACGAGAGCGTGCTGACGATGTGGACCGCGCCGTACGCGCCGGAGACGGCCTTGGTCGCCGAGTCCACGTTCTGGACGTCCACCAGTTGGAACGCCAGGTGGTCGATACCCGCGTGGAAGGTCCTGGCGAACAAGCCGAAGACGGTGAAGATCCCGCCCCAGAGTGCCAGGCCCGGCTTCACCGCGCCGATGGACCGGGCGAGCGTGACGATCGCGGGCCACAAGAGCATGGTGCCCGCGAGGAACGCGCTGTAGGACGCGAAGATCAGTGTCGGCTGCTCCGCGTAGGCCGCGAGCTGATGCGGGTAGAAGAACTCGTAGCCGCTGCGCAGCAGGACGCCGGTGAGGATCAGCAGCGGGCCGAGGATCATCGATACGCCGCCTGCCCAGCGGCCGGGGAAGCGGGCGGCCTCGGTGGCGTCGATCGGGAGGATGGCGGGCCGGGCGATCGTTGTCATGCGGCAAGAATCGCCGGATCACGGCTGCTCCACATCGGACCGGGAACTGAACCCCGGACTCATCCCACGGGCTTAGTCCGGCGCCGTGATCGGGCGCAGCCTGCGCGGGCCGGTGTCCGGGCGGGACGGCGGCGGGCCGAGCACCGCGCGGGCGTTCGCGACGAACGCGCCGTCGGGCGAGGCGAGGATCGGGTCGAGGGTGAGCGAGCGGATCTCGGGGTTGTCCTCGGCCAGCGCGGCCACCCGCAACACCAGGTCCTGGAGAGCGGCCAGGTCCGCGGGCTCGTCGCCGCGGTAGCCGGTGAGCAGCGGCGCGGTGCGGGGTTCGCGGACGAGGGTGGCGGCGTCCATGTCCGTCACCGGCACCGCCCGGTACGCGCGGTCGCCGAGCAGGGTGCTGACGAGGCCGGACAGCCCGAACGAGACCAGCGTGCCGAAGGACGGGTCATCCTGCAGGCCGATGACGCAGGAGATGCCTTTGGGCGCCATGCGCTGGACGTAGACGTCCTCCTCGCCGGAGACCTCGACGAGGTTGCGGTAGCTGGTGCGGACGGCGTCTTCTGAGCCCAGGTCCAGCCGGACGCCCGCCAGGTCGGGACGGCCGCGCAGGCGTTCGTCGACGGCCTTGAGCGTGACCGGGTAGCCGAGCCCCGCGGCCACCGAGACGGCCTCGTCCTCAGTGGACACCACGCTGAACGGGACGACGTCGACGCCGTAGCAGCCGAGCAATCGCACCACGTCCTCGTCACTCAGCAGGGTGGTCTTGCCGTCTTCGGCGGTGAGGATTTCGCGGACGATGTCCTGCGCCTTTTCGACGTGCAGGCCGGCCGGGCGGACGAGACTGCCCTGCGGGCGCTGCCGCCAGGCGGCGTAGCGGACGACGCGGGCGAGCGCGTTGACCGCGCGCTCGGGGCTGGAGTACGAGGGCACGGAACCGCGGGTGGGCGCGCCGTCCTCCGACAGCACCGCCAGCTCGGCCGGGACGCCTTCGGCGGCCAGGAACGTGGAGACGATCGGCTTGTCCCTGGCCAGTTCGACGACCGCTTCACGCAGTGCGCGCGCGAACGCGGTGCCGGGAATCGCCAGTGGCGGCACGAAGACCACGACCAGCGCGTCCGTCTCGGGCGAGTTCAGCGCCTCGCGCACGGCGGCGGCGAACTCTTCCGGGCCTGCCTGCGGGCCGACGTCGACCGGGTCGAAAGCGAGCTTGAGGCCTTGCGCGCGGGCGGTGTCGGCGGCGAGCAGGCCGATGGCGCTGGAGTTGCCGACGATGCCGACGCGCGGCCCGGCGGGGAGCGGCTGGTGTGCGAACACGAGCGCGGTGTCGAAGAGCTGGGCGAGCGTGTCGACGCGGACCACACCGGTCTGCTCGAACAACGCCTGCACACTGGCCTCGTCGACCTCGATCGAAGTCGCGGCGAGCTGCGGGCGGATGGCATGGCGGCCGGATTTCACCGCCACGATCGGCTTGGTGCGGGCGAGTCTCCTGGCGAGGCGGGCGAACTTGCGCGGGTTGCCGAACGACTCGAGGTAGAGGAGCACGAGGTCGGTGTTGGGGTCGGTTTCCCAGTACTGCAACAGGTCGTTGCCGGAGACGTCGGCGCGGTTGCCCGCCGACACGAACGTCGAGAGGCCGAGGCCGCGTGCTTCGGCGTCGGCGAGTATCGCCGTGCCGAGCGCGCCGGACTGGCAGAAGAACCCGGTGCGCCCGCGCGCGGGCAGGCGCGGGGCGAGCGTCGCGTTGAGGCGGACGTTCCCGTCGGTGTTGAGCACACCGAGCGCGTTCGGGCCGACCACGCGCATGCCGTGCGCCCTGGCCTCGCCGACGAGGCGGAGTTCGGCGTGCAGGCCGAGCGGGCCCGCCTCGGCGAACCCGCCGGAGACGATGAGCAAGGTCTTGACACCCTTGGCGAGCGCACCGTCCAAAACGGACTCGACGACCTCGGCGCGCACGGCGACGACGGCGAGGTCGACCTGATCGGGGATGTCCACAACGGACGCGTAGGCACGCACGCCGCGCACCGAGCGGTGCTCGGGGTTGACCGGGTAGACGGTGCCCGCGAAGTCGGCAGACAGCAGGTTCGTCAGTGCGACGTAACCGATCTTGGTCGGATCGGTCGACGCGCCGATGACCGCGACCGAACGCGGGTGCAGCAGGTTGTAGACGCTGCGCGCCTCGGCGGCCTGCTCACGTGAGCGGGCGACGGCCAGCGACTCCTCGGTCGGGTCGATGCCGAATTCGAGGTGCAGCACGCCTTCCTCGATCTCGCGGCTGACCTGATAACCGGCGTCGCGGAAGACGCGGACCATCGGCGAGTTCTCGGCGAGCACCTCGGCGACGAACCGGCTGAGCCCGCATTCGGCGGCCGCGGCCGCGAGGTGTTCGAGCAGGATCGAGCCGAGGCCGCGGCCTTGGTGCGCGTCGTCGACCACGAAGGCGACCTCGGCGGACGGGCCGTCGTCGAGGCGTTCGTAGCGGCCGACGGCGATGATCTCGTCACCCAGCAGCGCGACGAACGCGACCCGGTCGTGGTGATCGACGACCGAGAAGCGTTCGAGGTCGCGCTGCGGGATGCGCGGATACGCGCCGAAGTAGCGGAAGTACCGGCTGCGCTCGGAGAGCCTGCCGTGCAGCGCGACGAGACCGTCCGCGTCGTCGGGGATCACCGGTCGCAAGTGGACGGTGCCGCCGTCGCTCAGCAGGACGTCGGCTTCCCAGTGCCGGGGATAGTCGAACGGGTCGCGATGTTCGTCGGCGCTCATCGGTCCAGCCTCATCGGGTCAGTCCCTCGGATCGTCGGGATCCAGGCCGTGCGACGGGAACACGGCGCGGCGGGTTTCCCGGATCGCGATGTCGACCGGGTCGTCCTCGCCGTCGCCCCACTCCTTGAACGTGGTGTCGGCGCCGTCGGTCATCGCCGCCGGGATCTCGGCTTGGGGCGCGGCCCTTTTCACGGTACTCACCCAGTCCGGCGGAAGCAGGATTTCGGGTGCCACGTCACGGTCGAGCACGGTGGCGATGAGGTGGGTCCACGAGCGGGGCACCACCCGGATCAGCTGGTAACCGCCACCGCCGACGGCCAGCCATTTCCCGCCGGCGTGCTCATCGGCGAGTTCGCGGAGCAGCCGGTAGATCGTGCGGTGGCCGTCGACGGACAGCGCGAGGTCGGCGAGCGGGTCCTCGTCGTGCGAGTCGACACCGCATTGGGTGACCAGGATCTGCGGCCGGAACCCGGCCAGCAGCGAGGGCACGACCGCGCTGAACGCACGCAGCCAGCCCGCGTCCTTGGTGCGCGGCGGGAGCGGGAGGTTGACCGACGTGCCCTCGGCCGCGCCCTCGCCGGTCTCGCCGGAGAAGCCCGTGCCTGGCCACAGCGTGAACGGGTGCTGGTGCAGCGAGATGGTGAGCACCCGCGGATCGTCGTAGAACGCCGTCTGCACGCCGTCGCCGTGGTGCACGTCGGTGTCCACATAGGCCACCCGGTCGAACCCGTTGTCCAGCAACCACGAGATCGCGACCGAGCAGTCGTTGTACACGCAGAAGCCGGACGCGTTGTTCTTCATCGCGTGGTGCAGCCCGCCCGCGATGTTGACCGCACGGGTGGCCTCGCCCTCGGCGATCTTGCGCGCGGCGAGCATGGTCGAGCCGACCACGAGCGCGGACGCCTCGTGCATGCCGCTGAACACCGGGTTGTCCTCGGTGCCCAGCCCGTGGCCGACGTCCCAGCCCGCGAGCGGCGCCTGTTTCACGGCCGAGAGGTACTCGTCGGTGTGAACCCGGCGCAGCTCGTCGTCGGTGGCGGGATCGGGCACCAGCAGCGGGACCCCGTCGAGCACCCCGAGCTCGGTCGCCAGCCGGATGGTCAGCTCCAGCCGGACGGGATTGAACGGGTGTTCGCCGCCCAGGTCGTAACCCAGCAGAGAGGAGTCCCACACGACCGCCGGTGCCCGCATACCCCGCACTTTAGTGCCCTCGACCACCCGTCGCGCCGATCATCCGGGGGCGTCTCCGGTGGCGACCGGGCGCTTCGGGTCACGGGACCAGTGCGACCAGGAACCGGTGTAGAGCGCCGCGCCAGGGTGCCCCGCGACTTCGAGCGCCAGCACGACCGAGCTGGCGGTGACGCCCGATCCGCAGTAGGCACCGACATTTCCGGACTCGGTGACACCCAGTTCGGCGAAATGCGCCTTGAGCTCGTCCGGCGTGCGCCAGCGTCCGTTTTCCGCCGCGTGCGCGCTGAACGGGGCGTTCAGCGCACCCGGGATGTGGCCGGCCGCCGGGTCGATCGGCTCGACCTCACCCGCGTAACGCGGGCGCGCGCGTGCGTCGAGCAGAACGCCTTCGCGGGCCAGTTCGGCCGCTTCGTCGGCGTCGAGCACCGGCATCTGCCCCGGCCGGACCTCGATGTCACCGGGCTCCGGAACCGGAACCTCGGTGGTGACCGGCTTTCCTTCGGCCTGCCAAGCCGCGAATCCGCCGTCCAGCACCGCGACCTCCGTGTGCCCTGCCCACCGCAGCAGCCACCAGGCGCGAGCCGCGATCGACCCGTCCGCGTCGTCGTAGACCACGACCGGGTGACCTTCGTGGACACCCGCCGCGCGCAGATGCGCTTGCAGCTGCCCGGGTTCGGGCAGCGGGTGCCGCCCGCCTTCGCCCGGCGCGGCCGCGAGCGCGGTGTCGAGGTCGACATACACGGCTTGCGGCAGGTGACCGGCCTGATACGCCTCGATACCGGGAGGTCCGCCCAGCCGCCAGCGCACGTCGAGCAGCGTCGGACGGCCCTCCGGCGGACCGTCGAGCATCACGGAGAGTGCCGTTGTGGTGATCAAGGGAAGCATGCGGCCATCTTCTCCCCATCGGCCGTCAACCGGCCAGGTAGTGCGGACTTTTTCCGCCTCGGAGCTTGTTAACCCCATGGCTGCCGCCGCGCTCGGGTCAAGCGACTACGATAAGCAACGCGGACGAAGGGGACAGCGTGAACGATCTCATCGACACCACAGAGATGTACTTGCGTACCATCTACGAGCTCGAAGAAGAGGGTGTCGTCCCGCTGCGCGCTCGGATCGCGGAACGCCTGCAGCAGAGCGGCCCCACCGTGAGCCAGACGGTCGCCCGGATGGAGCGCGACGGCCTGGTGATCGTCGCCGACGACCGGCACCTCCAGCTCACCGACCACGGCCGCGAGCTGGCCATCGCCGTGATGCGCAAGCACCGGCTCGCCGAGCGCCTGCTGGTCGACGTGATCGGCCTGGAGTGGGAGCACGTGCACACCGAAGCGTGCCGCTGGGAGCACGTGATGAGCGAGGCCGTCGAGCGCAAGCTCGTGAAGCTCCTCGATCACCCCACCACCTCGCCCTACGGCAACCCGATCCCCGGTCTCGACAAGCTCGGCGAGGGCGGCGAGCCCGCTCCCCCGGCCGAGGCGGACCTGGTCCGGCTCGACGAGTTCGCCCGCGCGGGCGGCGGCGACGTGGAGATCCGGCGAATCGCCGAGCACCTCCAGCTCGACGAGGCGCTGATGACCGAGCTCAAGTCGGTCGGGCTGCTCCCCGGGCGGACCGTGACGGTCGCCAAGGCGAACGGAACCGGCTCCACCATCGAGATCTCCGGCGAGAACAACACCGTCGCGGTGGCCACCTCGGTCCTGCACGCCGTGCTGGCGCAGGCCAGGTGAGCCCCGCCGCCGAAGCCGCGGAGACGTTCCGTTCGGTGCACGGCCGCGCGCCGGAGGGCGTGTGGTCGGCACCGGGCCGCGTCAATCTGATCGGCGAACACACCGACTACAACGACGGTTACGTGCTGCCCTTTGCGCTCCCGCACCGCCTGGCCGCGGCCGCGTCGCGGCGCGACGACCAGGTGCTGACGGTCGCGACGCTCGGCTCCGACGGCAAGATCCAGGAAACCGGGCCGCTCGAGATCCCGAGCCTCGAACCGGGCCGGATCGACGGGTGGGCCGCGTACCCGGCCGGGGTCGCCTGGGTGCTGCGCGACGAGGGTTTCGACCGCGGCGCCGACCTGGTGATCGCGGGCGATGTGCCCTCCGGCGCCGGGCTTTCGTCTTCGCACGCGCTCGAATGCGCTGTCGCGCTGGCCCTGCTGGGCCTGTCCGGCGTCGAACTCGACGGTGCCGCGCCAGGCACGCCGACCAGGCATCAGGTCGCCCGCTGGGTCCAGCGCTCCGAGAACGACTTCGTCGGCGCGCCCACCGGCCTGCTCGACCAGACCGCTTCCCTCTGCTGCACCGAAGCGCACGTGCTCTTCCACGACGTGCGGACCGGCGAGAGCGAGCAGGTCCCGTTCGACGCCGCCACCGCAGGGCTGGCGGTGCTCGTCATCGACACGCGCACCAAGCACTCGCACAACGACGGCGCCTACGGTGAACGCCGCCGCGGCACCGAGCTGGCCTCCGAGCAGCTGGGCGTCAAGGCACTGCGCGACATCACGCTCGACGGGCTGCCGTCCGCTTTGGACAAACTGCCCGCCGACCTCGTCCCGCTCGCCCGGCACGTGGTCACCGAGAACCAGCGGGTGCTCGACGTGGTCGAGCTGCTCCGCGCCGACCGGCTCGCCGACATCGGCCCGCTGATCGACGCCTCGCACGAAAGCCTGCGCGACGACTACCGCGTCTCCTGCCCCGAACTCGACCTCGCGGTCGACTCGGCCAGGAAGGCGGGCGCGCTGGGCGCGCGCATGATCGGCGGCGGTTTCGGCGGCTCGGCGATCGCGCTGGTCCGCGAGTCCGATGTGGACAGTGTGGAAGCAGCCTGTGTCAGCGCTTTCGAGGCCGCGGGTTACCGGAAGCCGCGGGCGTTCGTGGCCGTGCCTTCGCGCGGCGCCGGGCGCGATTCGGTCATCTAGGCCCGCGGACTCGCGGGTGGTTCCTGGCGGTGCCGCCGGGAACCACCCGGGCTTGAGGCAACCCCCGTGCGTCGTCGAACGTCGCAGTGAGGGGAGACTATGGCCCACTCGCGCACCCTTGATGAGAAAGGCCCGAATGTGACCGACCAGAGCAAGGCCCTGAAACTGATCGTGACGGGCGGCGCCGGTTATATCGGCAGCGTCTGCACCGCCCGGTTGATCGAGGCCGGGCACGAGGTCACCGTCGTGGACGACCTCTCCACCGGGCACGGTGACGCCGTGCACCCGCAGGCCCGGTTCATCGAGGGCGACGCCGCGGAGACGGCGGAAACCCTGCTGGGCGAAGGATTCGACGGTGTGCTGCACTTCGCGGCGAAGTCGCTCGTCGGCGAGTCCATGCAGGACCCGGCGAAGTACTGGCACGGCAACGTGATCACCTCCATCCGCCTGCTCGACGCCATGCGCAAGCACGGCACCCCCCGGCTGGTCTTCTCCTCGACCGCGGCCACCTACGGCGAGCCGAAGGAGTCCCCCATCGCGGAGACCGCGGCCACCGACCCGACGAACACCTATGGCGCCAGCAAACTCGCCATCGATCACGCCATCACCTCCTATGCCAGGGCGCACGGCCTCGCGGCCGTGAGCCTGCGGTACTTCAACGTCGCCGGCGCCTACGGCGCGTACGGCGAGCGCCACACCACCGAGACGCACCTCATCCCGCTGGTCTTCCAGGCCGCCACCGGCGAGCGGCCGCACATCTCGATCTTCGGTGAGGACTACCCCACCGACGACGGCACCGCGGTACGCGACTACATCCACGTGGTCGACCTCGCCGACGCGCACCTGCTCGCGCTGCGGCACGCGGCCGAGGGCGAGCACCGGATCTACAACCTCGGCAACGGCACCGGTTTCTCGGTGCGCCAGGTGATCGACGCCTGCCGCGAGGCCACCGGCCTCGACATCCCGGCCGAGGTCGCGCCGCGCCGCGCCGGCGACCCCGCCGTGCTCGTAGCGGCGAGCGACAAGGCCCGTGAGGAGCTCGGCTGGAAGCCCGAGCGCACCGACCTGATCGGCATCGCCCGCGACGCCTGGGAATTCGCCCAGGCGCGGCGGGCGGCCAAGGGCTAGGACGTGTCCTCCGGCAGGCTCAGATCGGGAAACCCGTCGAGCCTGCCGAGCAGGGCCATCTGGTCCGGTGGGTACGCGTGGTCGAGCGCGGTCAGCATGAGTTCGGCCAGGCCGCAGTCCGGCACGGTCGCGCGGACCCGCTCCACCGCCATTCTCGCGAAGGCGCCGTCGCCTCGCACGTACGCCGCGTAGGCCAGCAGGCAGGCCGCATCCACGTACTCGGGTGAGGGCAGCGCCTGCACCAGCGCCAGCCACAGCCGTTCCGCCGCCTTGGCTGTCCGGCTGCCAGGCGAGACCGCCGTGGTGAGGCAAGCGTCCCGGACGTTCGGGTCTGCCAGCGCCCTCGCGAGGCTGACGACCTGGGCATCGTCCAGCCGCAGGTCCCGCTGGTCGGCCAGCAGCAATCCGGCTCTGACCACCGCGAAACCCCTTTCGGTGGGGTCGACGGTCAGGTCCTCGTACTCCGGTGGCTCGGCCAGCAGCGCCCGTCTTCGCTCGATGGCCACCTCGTCGGGTGGATCGAGCAAGCGTTCCAGCGCGGCACGGCTGCGGTGGGTGACCTTGCCGCTCGCCGTGACGGCAGCGGCGGCGACCGTGGACTCGATATCGGGCAGCGTCCCTCCGCACTCGGAGTCGACGTAGCACTGCCAGGGGGCGCCTGAGCTGATCTCGGGCACCCACATCAGGTGGAACACGGCCAGCCCGGCCGCGAAGAGCTCTTCCCGCAGCATTTCGGCGAGTTCGACATGCGGCGGCCGGCCGTCCGGTGGCGAGGCCGGATGACTCCCGACCACGACGATCGTGGCACCCGCGTCCCCTGAGGACGCGAGCGTGGCGGCCAGCTGCGCCGCCTGGTCGGCGTGGTGTTCGGGTGGCGGCAGGTCGGCTCTGAGCACCAGGCCGATGCGTTCGGGCCGCGGCGCCCGATGGCCGATGAGGATCACCGAGTCTTCGGGGTGGAAGCCGAGCAGGTACGGGAGGGCCGCGAGCAGGGTGCCCGGGTCCTTGAGCCTGATGACGGGACGGGTGGGGCGGGGGATCGCTGAGGTGACCATGCCTCCACCATGCGACGGGGAATGGTCGCGTGGTGGAGGCATGGGGAATCTGTGGACAACGGGGGCGGGTGGGGACAACCCGGGTCCGGATGATCTTGAAGTTGATTTTCTGTCGGTGGGGTGGGCTATCCTGTGCGGCTCGCTAGCCGCAGTGCTCGAACGGGCTCTCGTAGGTGGACGAGCCGACCGAGCCGCCCCACTTGACGCAGGTCGAGCCCGCCGCCTTCTTCACCGGTCCCGCGTAGTAGGTGAAGTTGCCGCTGTCGGTGACCCTCGCGGAGCCCTGGACCTCGAGGAACGCCGAGACCGGGCTGGCGGTGCCGAGCGAGACGGACTTCAGCGTGGTCACGCAGTTCTGCTTGGTCGAGGCGTTGTAGAGCAGGTAGGTCGTGCCCGAGGTGCCGACTTTCTGCTGGTCGATCACCGAGAAACCGTCGCCGCAGGCCTCTTCGGGGGTGTACGGGTTGCCACCGCAGCCGTTCTTGCTGGTGAAGTCCTTGTGGGCGTAGTAGGGCACCGCGACCCCGTTCAGCACGGCCTTCTGCGTGACGCCGTTGAGGTTCTCCTCGAAGTGCAGGTGCGGGCCGCTGACGTTGCCGGTCCCGCCCGCGAGGCCGATCTGCTTGGCCGCGCCCAGCGACTGCCCGACCGAGACGTCCTGGCGCGAAAGGTGCGCGTACCGGGTACGCCAGCCGCCGCCGTGGTCGACCTCGATCCAGCGGCCGTAGCTCGCGCCGCCCAGGTTCTCGACCCTGGTCACCGTGCCCGGCGCGGCGACGAGCACCGGCATCCCGGTGATCCCGCTCTTCTGGAAGTCGACCGAGTTGGCGGGGTTGTGCCCGGAGAAGGTCGCCGCCGTGACGGTGACCCCGCATTTGAACGGAACCTGGAAGTTCGGCGCGGCGGAGGCCGTCGCGGTCGAAGCGAGCGTGATGCCGAGCGCGGGCATGATCGCGGCCGCGGCGAGCACCGCGAGACGTCGCAACCTGGACATGGGCTGGTACCTCCGTGAGCGGTGTGGCTGAACGGACCCCCAGCGAAACGCCCACGACTACATTTTCCGTACAAACCCAGGTCTTCGTGAATGAGCGACCACCCGAGACGCGCGAAATGGGGTCGTGAGTGTTGCCGACGGTTAGCACCGTCAGGAGCACTCACGACCCCATTTGCCCAGGTCAGAGGTCGTGAGTGGGATGGCCGGTTAGAACCGGCCATACCACTCACGAGCCCGTCAGAAGGCCGCGCGCAGTGCTTGCTTGCCGCCGGTGACCGGGAGCGTGATCGACGTCCGGCCCAGGTCGAGGGCGAGCCCCGCGCCCGGCTTCGGGCGCAGCGTGTAGTCGTGGTCGCTCGAAAGGAGCGCGAACTCCAGCTTGTGGCCGGCGGCCAGCACGTAGTCCTTGGCGATCAGGCCGACCTCGACGTGATACGTGGTGCCCGGCCGGATCGGCAGGGTGACCGCCGGGTCGGTGTAGTTCTGCGGGTCGGTCCAGCCCCGGCTGATGACGTGGGACTTGCCGTCGGGGCCCCGGTCGACCAGTACCGCCGTGACGTTGGCCGCCGGGCGGTCGAACGCGATCGCCAGGTCGACCTTCGCGGTGCCGGACAACCGGACGGCCTGCTTGGCCGCGGTCGTCGAGTAGAGCAGGCGGTTGCCAGAACTCGGCAGGTCGATCAGCTGCTCGACGGTCTTGCTCGAGTCATCCGCGAGCTTCTCGACGACGGGCTTGCCCGGCATCGGGTTGCGGGTGTCGATGGTGCCCTTCGACGCACCGCCGGACCACGGGTACACGCGTACGTCCGAGGTGCCGGGCGCGGGCCATTCGGCCTCGTCGGTCCACGAGAGGTCCTCGCGCTGGACGGTCGCCTTCGGCTCGTTCTGGATGCCGTTCTGGACGCCGTAGAGGTAGTGCGACATCCACTTGTTCAGCGTGACGAGCCAGGCGTCGCGGCGGAGGTTGTACGGGTCGGCGTGGCCGGACTGGTGCAGCCAGATCTTGTGCTCGACACCAGTGCGCTTGAGCAGCTCGTACCACTCGGCGGCCTGGCTGGTCTTGACGTTCCAGTCGTTGAGGCCGTGCACCACGAGCACCGAGGCACGCACCTTGGCGGCGTCGTTGCGGTAGTTGCGGACGTCCCAGAAGCGGCTGTAGTCGCCGGTGATCCGGTCCTGGTCCTTGACGAGCTGGTCGATCACCGGGCGGCAGATCGCCCGGTCGGCGCGGGTGTAGACGTACTCGGCGAGCACGTCGGCGTCCTCCCCCTGGAACCCGCCTGCCGCGACGGTCGCGCCGTCGTTGCGGTAGTAGTCGTACCAGCTGGAGATCGCGGCGATCGGGACGATCGTCTCCAGGCCGCGGACGCCGGTGCTGGCGACCGCGTTGGGCAGCGTGCCGTTGTACGACACACCCATCATGCCGGTCTTGCCGGTGCTCCAGTCGGCCTTGGCGGCCTTGCCCGTGGCGTCCTTCGCGGTGGCGCGGCCGTTGAGCCAGTCGACGACGGCCTTCGCGCCGATGGTCTCGTTGACGTCGCCGGTGGTCGGGCAGCCGGTGGATTTGCCGCTGCCGAGCGACTCGCCGTAGACGACGGCGAAACCACGCGAGACGAAGTACTGCTCGTAGCGCCAGGTGATGGCCGCGGGCCCGACGCCGTTGGCCTTGACGCGCGGGCCCGCCGGGCCGTGCGGGCGTCCCGGCTCGTAGAGCTCGACGTCGACGTTGTGGTTGGCGACGTCGTTGCCGCCCGCGTAGTACGGGCTCGCCTGGTAGACGACCGGGACCTTCATGCCCTGCAAGGTGGCCTTGGGGCGCACCACCTCGGTGTGCACGAGGTCGTCCTTGCCGTTGTGGTCGCTGTCGACCGGCGCGGTCACCCAGACGTCGTCGCGCACCACGTCGGTGGCGGAGAACACCGGCTGCGCCTGGCCGTCCTGAAATACCGGAGCGGGCGGTGGATCCGCTTGCGCGGCAACGGAAAGCAGCGGCAACGCCACCGCGGCGGCGACGAGAACGGACATGGTTCTCACAGAACCCCCAAGGCAAATCGGGCCGGATGACACCTCGCCCGACCCTTCCGGGGCACCTTCGCAGTGTCAACCTACTAAGGTCGGCGCCATGCCCACCGAGCTGGAAGCCCCGATCACCGCCGTCACCGTCTACCCGCAGCAGGCCAGGATCACCAGGCGGGCGACGGCCGCGCTCGACGGCCGGTTCGTGTTCACCGGGCTACCCCAGGGCCTCGCCCCCGAGTCGGTGCGGGTCAACGGCACCGGGCCCGCGTCGATCGTGGGTGTCGACGTGTCGACAGAACGCCACGCCGAACCGATCCAGGACGCGATCCGCGAGCTGCTGGACCGGCGCAAGGAACTCCAGGCCGACCTCGACGAGCTGGCCGACGCCGAAACGGTCGAGCAGTCGCGCGCCGACCTGCTCGCCTCGCTCAACCGCCGCAGCGGCGTCGCCTTCGCGAAGGCGCTCGCGAACGGCAAGGCCGGGCCCGAGCGGGTCGCGGGCGTCGGCGACGCGATCGCCGAGCAGCTCAGCGAAGTGCTGCAGCGGCGCCGGGAGCTCGCGGTGAAGCACGCCGAGCTCGACGAGGCGATGGCCGCGCTCGACCGGGAAATGCAGGCGCGCCACAGCGGAACGCCGGACACCATCCGGGTCACGGTCGACCTGGAGCCGTCCGCCGAGACCGGCGAGATCACCCTCGAACTGTCCTATGTGGTCTTCGGCGCCAGCTGGGAGTCGACCTACGACGTGCGGGTGCGCGGTGACGAGGTCACGCTCACCTGGCATGGCCTGATCAGCCAGAGCACCGGCGAAGACTGGCCGGAGTGCGACCTCGCGCTGTCCACCGCGCGCCCGGCCGCGACGGTTTCGGTGCCCGAACTCGACCCGTGGTTCCTCGACCGCGTGCAGCCGATCGTGCCGCTGGCCGCTGCCGCCGGGCCGATGCGGGGCTTCGGCGGCGCCGCGCCGGCGGGCGCGCGGATGGAGAAGGCCGCGGACATGGCCTACAGCACGGCGACCGTCGAGCAGGGCGTGGCCGCGGCGACATACCGGCCGTCGCGGCCGGTCGCGGTGCCTTCGGACGGCTCGGCTCACCGGACGACCGTGGCCGTGCTCGAACCGGAGTCGACGCTCGGCTACGTGACCGCGCCGGTCCGTGCGGAGGAGGCGTACCTGCGCGCCGTCGTCGTCAACACCTCGGAGCACACACTGCGGCCCGGCAACGCCTCGATCTTCCACGACGCGGAATTCGTCGGAACCACCTGGCTCGACCCGTGGGCTCCCGGTGAGGAGATCGAGCTGGCGCTCGGCGTCGACGACCGGGTCCGCGTCGAGCGCAAGCTCGTCCGCCGCAGCGCGGGCAAGGCGACGCTGTCCGGCACGAAACGGCGCGAGGCCGAGTACCGCACGACCATCGCCAACCACGGCCCGCGCGAAGCGAAGATCACCGTGCTGGACCAGGTCCCGGTGTCCCGCGACGACGCGATCGAGGTCCGCGACGTCCGCACGTCGCCGGAGCCGTCGGAGTCGACCGAGCTCGGCGAGCTCACCTGGCAGCTCACGGTCGCGCCCGGCGCGACGGCCGAGGTGACGCTGGCGTTCCGGGTCACCGTCGGCAAGGGGGTCGAACTGAGCGGCTGGCACGAATGAGCAAGCTGCGCACCCGTGTCGTCACTGCGGCCGAGGAATGCTTGGCGCGCAACAAGTTCGTCGCACCCGTGACGGTGGTCTGCAGCCTCGGCTGGCTCAAGTCGGCGCGCGTCGAGGAATGGCGCCAGGGCAGGCTGCGCCACCTCGACTCGGCGATCGCCGTCGACACGCCCAAGCTCGCCGAAGCGTTGGAGCACTTGAACGAATGGGCGCGGCAGCAGGGCTTGCGGCCGAGTGACACGGCCTATCTCGCGGCGACGCGCGATCATCACCAGCTGCGTTTCACGGCGAGCGCCGAGGAATCGATCGAGCGCGCCTTCCAACGGCACTGGCTTTCGCCGGACCTGACGGAAAAACGGCGTGAACAGCTTGAGGCACGGCAGAACAAGGCGCCCGATCTCGTGGTCATCTCGCCGCTGAACGAGTGGACGTGCGCGAGCTGCCGGATGCCGAGCGCGGAGGGCGAATTCCTCTACATGGAGGACGGCAAACCGCTGTGCCTGACCTGCGCGGACTTCAACCACCTGCTGTTCCTGCCCGCGGGCAACGCGGCACTGTCCCGGCGCGCCAAGAAGGAGAGCACGCTCTCGGCGCTGGTGATGCGGTTTAACAAGCGCCGCAAACGCTATGAGCGCCAAGGCATCCTGATAGAGCAGGCCGCGCTGGAAGCCGCCGAAAGCCAGTGCTTCGCCGACGAAGAGGTCCGGTCACGACGGCGTGAGCGCGACGCTGAACGGCGCGCGGTGCAGGACGTCGAGTTCCAGGCCGCGATGGCAATGGCGATCGTCCGGTCGTTCCCCGGCTGCCCCGAAGACCGGGCGCGGTCCATCGCCGAGCACGCCGGAACCCGGGGCAGCGGACGTGTCGGACGGACCGCGGCAGGCCGCGCGCTCGACGAGAACGCGGTCCGGCTCGCGGTGATCGCCTCGATCCGGCATGAGGACACGCCGTACGACGACCTGCTGATGTCCGGCGTGCCTCGTGCGGACGCGCGTGAGCGCATCCGCGACGAGATCAGCGCCGTGCTCGTCGGCTGGGGCGGCTTACCCCTGTGAGATGTAGGCCTGCAGCTGCTCCTGGCTCTGCTCCAGCTCCTGCATGCGGATCTTGACGACGTCGCCGATGCTGACGATGCCGACCAGCTTGCCGTCGACGACCACCGGCACGTGCCGGATCCGCTTCTCGGTCATGAGCGCCGACAGCGAGTCGACCGAGTCCTCGGGGCGGCAGCTGGCGACCATCGTGGTCATGATCGCCGAGACCGGCATCGACAGCAGCTCCGGTCCGTACTCGGTCAGCCGCCGCACCACGTCCCGTTCGGACACGATGCCCGCGATCCCGTCCACGCCCACCACGACCATGGCGCCGACGTTGTTGTCCGCCAGTCTGCGCAGCAACTCGGTCACGAGCGTTTCCGGCAATACCGTCGCCACCGCCGCGCCCTTGCTCCGCAACACATCGGATATGCGCATCGCGATCCTCCCGGTTCTCGTGAGCCAGTTCACACCAGGTTATGGGCAGATGGCCGGGTGCGAAAGTCGCGAAGCGGACACCGAGGTCAGAGGCTTGGCCGCGGCTCCCCCATCAGTCCGCGCAACCGGCGCAACCCTGGTTCGATCCGGTCGAGCGGGATCGCGCCGTAGCCGAAGACGAGTCCGCGAACCTCGTCCTTCCGTGCCGTGAAGCCCTCGAGCGAGTACAGCCGGATCCCGCCGCGCCGCGCCGCCTTGACGACCGGGCGCATGTCGGCGGACGCGAACGCGCTGATGTGCAGGCCCGCCGAAGACGGGATCGGCATCAGCAGCCCGGCGAAATCCCGCTCGAGCACCTGGCGGACGAGATTGTGGCGGGCCTCGTATTCACGCCGGCTCGCGCGGATGTGCCGTGCGAAACCGCCTTCGTCCATGAACTGCGCGAGCGCGGCCTGGATCGGATTCGACGTCTGCCAATCGGTCAGCGACTTGGCTTTCGTGAGCGCGGCGCGCAGCGACGGCGGCGCGATCAGGAAGCCGAGCCGCAGCCCTGGCGCGAGCACCTTCGAGAACGATCCGAGGTAGAGCACCCGGTTGGCGGAATCGAGGCTGTGCAACGGTTCCAGCGGCCGCCCGGCGTAGCGGAACTCGGTGTCGTAGTCGTCTTCGATGATCGCGGCGTCATGGCGTTCGGCCCAGTCGAGCAGCGCGAGCCGTCGCCGTAACGACATCGCGGTGCTGAGCGGGTATTGGTGCGACGGCGTCACGTAAACCAGACGGCACCCGGCCGGGATCGCGTCGACGACCAGGCCTTCGTCATCGACGGGCACCCCGTGCACCCGCGCCCCGAGTGTCTCGAACAGCAGCCGGGGCGGCGGGTAGCCGGGATCTTCGACGGCAGCGTGCTCGCCCGGCCGCAGCAGCACCCGCGCCACCAGGTCGATCGCCTGCTGCGCGCCACCGGTCACGAGCACGTCGTCCGGCTCGGCGCGGACCCCGCGTGAAAGCCCGGCCTGCCTGGCGATCGCCGCGCGCAGTCCGGGGTGCCCCTGCGGGTCGCCGTAGGTCAGCACATCGGAGGCGGACTCGCGCAGCTGGTTCGCGACGAGCCGCCGCCAGGTGTCGAACGGGAACCGGCGGACATCGGGAACGCCCGCCCGGAAGTCGAACTCCGCCGTCGTCACGAAGCTGCGCGGCGCGTCCGGCACGGCGTCCCAGACCTCGACCGGCCGCAGTGAGGCAGGCGAGCTGGGCTCCGGGCGGTCGACGCGCCCGGCGCCTTCACGGACGAAGGTGCCCGATCCGACGTGCGCGTCGAGGAAGCCTTCCGCGGTCAGCCGGTCGTACGCGGCGCTGACCGTGTTGCGCGAGACCTCGACGCGCTTGGCCAACTCCCTGGTCGGCGGCAGCGGATCACCGGCACGCAGCCTGCCGTCGAGGATGGCGGCCCGCAGCTGCCGGTAGATCTCGTCGCGCCGCCCACGGCCGGATTCGAACTCGATGTGGATGTCCACCGGGCCCATCGTAGATTGGCCCACTTCGATCGGCCTGATTTTGGCTCTCTGCTGGGCCGATCTCCGGCATTAGCGTCGACGGCATGGATATCCGAGACCTGGATCGCCGCTCACTCGAAGTCATCGACAAGCTCCTCACCGGCGCCACCGAGGCGGACCTCGGCCGCCCCACCCCCTGCGCGGGCTGGGATCTCGCCGAGCTGCTCCGCCACCAGATCAGCGAAAACCACGCCTTCGCCACCGCCGCGCGCGAAGGGTCCGCGCCCGGCTGGGACGGCGGCACGCTCGGCGATGACGCCTTCGCGTCCTACACCCGCTCGGTCGAAGACGCGCTCACCGCGTTCGACGAAGGGCCCGCCCCGACCATGACCATCCGTGAATTCGGCGCTTTCCCCGCCGAGATCGCGCTGCGGATGCACCTGGTCGACTCGGTCGCGCACGGCTGGGACATCGCACGCGCGCTCGGCCAGCCCTACGAACCCGACCGGGAAGCACTTGAGGAAGCGCTCCGGTTCGTCGCGAACATCCCGACGGAACGCGAACCCGGCGGAAGTTTCGCCCCGGTCGTGCCGACTCCGCCCGCCGCTTCCGGTCTTGACCGGTTCCTCGGCCTGCTCGGCCGCGACCCCGGCTGGGTCAGCTGACCGCGCTCTCCGAAGCCGACCAGGTGTTGCACGCCGCGGTCTTCTTCTCGGAGAACCCGATCCGCCCCCATTTGCCCTGATTGACCCGGCTGCCGTGGGTGTCGCTGTCGCCGGTGTTGCCGTAGTCGGCGACCGCGGAGTTGGCGGTCGCCGCCGAAATGCCACCGCGCCCGGCGGCGGCCGCGATGAACAGCGCGCCGAAGCAGTTCGCCTGGAGCTCGATGCGGCGGACGCGTTGCTTGTCGTCGGGGCTCGACTCGTCCTTGGTGGTCATCTGGTCGCTGATCGCGGCCAGCATGCCGCTCTCGTGCTGCACGTGGTGGCCGTACTCGTGCGCCAGTGTCGCGAGGTGCGCGCCCTTGTTGGTGCCGACGGCGCTGAGCATCCACTCGCGCGGCAGGTAGATGGTGAGGTCGCCGGGGCAGTAGTAGGCCATGGCCTTCTTGCTGTCCGGCGCCTCGCCGCAGCGGCTCGACGCGGGCAGCTCGATCTCCAGGTTGACGCCCATATGCGGCTCGTTGACCTGGTCCAGCACCGGCTTCCACGCCTCCTCGAGGCAGACGAGCGCGGCTTTGTAGAAGGCGAGCAGCTCGGCGTCGTTCTTGCTGATCTGCGGCAGGGTGCAGGTGACCGTCGTCAGCGCGACACCCTCGCCGAGAATCGGGTTCTTGTCGGTCTCGAGCACCTTGCCGACCTTCGCGCCCGGTTTCTCCCCCGCCTTGGACTTCGCGAGCTCGGACTCGGCGTCGGGCGCGGGCAGCGCGTGCCCGCTCACCGTGCGTGACGCGTCGACGACGACGGCGCCCGCGACGAACAGGAGCGCGGCGCTGAACAGCCCGATGATGACGCGCGAGCCGGTCGAGAGCCCGCCACGCTTCGGCTGCGCGTATGCGGGCGGCGCCCACGCCAGGTAGTCATCGGAGACCAGCGGCGCATAGGTGGCGCGAGGCAACTCGGCGACCACCGTGGGCGGTGGTGGTTCCGGCCGGGCTCCCTCGGCAGGCTCGTTCCCCGAAAGACTCATTACTCCCCCGTGACAATGACACACCGGTACGTCCCCCGACTCCGGCGTCGAAAGTCAAGCATACGGATCGCCCGATTCGACCACGATCACGAAAAGGGAACGCCGCCGATGACAGACTAGGGGCATGAACGAAGAGGACCCGTACCTGTGGTTGGAAGACGTGAGCGGAGACCAGGCACTGGACTGGGTGCGCGAGCACAACGCCGCGACGACGGCGGAACTCACGGAGGCCGCACGCTTCAGCACGCTGCGTGACGAAATCCGCGAAGCGCTGGACGCCGACGATCGCATCCCGTACGTGCGCAGGCGCGGCGAGTTCCTCTACAACTTCTGGCAGGACGCCAGCCACCCGCGCGGACTCTGGCGCCGCACCACGCTCGAGGAATACCGCAAGGACAAGCCGGACTGGGAACTGCTGCTCGACATCGACGCGCTCGCCGAAGCCGAGGGCGAGAACTGGGTCTGGCAGGGCGCGACCGTGCTGCGGCCGGACTACCGGCTCGCCCTGCTCGAGCTGTCGCGCGGCGGCGCGGACGCGACCGTGGTCCGTGAGTTCGACCTCGACGCGCACGCGTTCGTCGAAGGCGGATTCGAGCTGCCCGAGGCGAAGAGCAGCGTCGGCTGGATCGACGCGGACCGGGTCTACGTCGGCACCGACTTCGGCGACGGCTCGCTGACCAGCTCCGGATACCCGCGAATCACCAAGGTGTGGCGCCGTGGCACGCCGCTGGCCGAGGCGGAGACGGTGTTCGAGGGCAAGCCCGACGACGTTTCGGTGACCGGCTACCACGACCCGACCGAGGGCTACCAGCGCGATTTCGTGCACCGCAGCATCGACTTCTACCGGGCGGAGCGCTACCTGCGCACCCCGGAAGGCCGGCTGGAGCGCATCGACGTCCCGGAAGACGCGAAGACGTCGATCTACCGCGAGTGGCTGCTCGTGCGCACCCGCTCGCCGTGGAGCGTCGGTGGCGGCGACCATCCCGCAGGTGCGTTGCTGGGTATCGAATTCGAGGCTTTCCGCGCGGGCGACCGGAATTTCACCGTGCTGTTCGAGCCGGACGCGCACACCTCGCTCGAATACCACGCGTGGACGCGCAATCACCTTTTGCTGGCAACGCTTTCGGACGTCAAGACCGAACTGCGGGTACTGACGCCGCGTGACGGCACGTGGGATTCGGAGCCGCTCGCGGGCGCGCCGACGTTCAGCACCGCGGAGATCCTCGACACCGACCCGGATGTCAGCGACGAGTACCTGCTCAACATCAGCGGATACCTCACCCCGGCGACCTTGAGCTACGGCCAGGTCGGCGCGGAGATCGAGGTGCTCAAACAGTCGCCGGCACGGTTCGACGCCGAGGGCATGTCGGTCGAGCAGCATTTCGCGACCTCCACGGACGGCACCCGCATCCCGTACTTCGTGGTCCGCCCGCGTGGCAGCGAGAACGGGCCGACGCTGCTGACCGGCTACGGCGGTTTCGAAGCCGCGATGCTGCCCGCGTACAGCGGCGTGACCGGCCGCGGCTGGCTCGCGCGCGGCGGCACATACGTGGTCGCGAACATCCGCGGCGGCGGCGAATACGGGCCGGACTGGCACACCCAGGTCATCAAGGCCAACCGGTACAAGGTGTACGAGGACTTCGCGGCCGTCGCCGCCGACCTGGTCACGCGCGGCATCACCACCGCCGCGCGGCTCGGCATCCAGGGCGGCAGCAACGGCGGGCTGCTGATGGGCGTCATGCTCACCCGCTACCCCGAGCTGTTCGGCGCGATCGTCAGCCAGGTCCCGTTGCTGGACATGAAGCGCTACCACAAGCTGCTGGCAGGCGCGTCGTGGATGGCGGAGTACGGCGACCCCGACGAGGAAGCCGAATGGGAGTACATCTCGAAGTACTCGCCGTACCACAACGTCCACAGTGGACAAAACTATCCGCCGACCCTGTTCGTCACCTCGACCCGCGACGACAGGGTGCACCCAGGGCACGCGCGCAAGATGTTCGCGAAGATGAGCGACCTGGGCTACGACGTCCGGTACTACGAGAACATCGAAGGCGGCCACGGCGGCGCGGCCGACAACGAGCAGCTCGCGTTCAAATGGGCACTGGTCTTCGAATTCCTCTGGGAGCAGCTCACGAAGTGACCTTCGCGAGCACGATCCCGCCGACGATCAGGCTCAGCGCGAGTATCCGTCCAGCACCCAGCGGATCCTTGTTGACCACCACGCCGAGCACGATCGCGCCGACGGCACCGATGCCGGTGAACACCGCGTAGGCGGTGCCCACCGGCACGGTGTCCATCGCGCGCGAAAGCAGATAGACGGCGGCGACGCCGAGCACCACGCACAGCACGGTCGACAGCGGCCTGGTGAAGTTCTCGGTCGGTTTGATGCTCTGCGACCAGGCGATCTCGACCAGCCCGGCCGCCATCAGCACGAGCCAGCCCATCACAGCGCCCACTCGTCGGCACGGTCGCGCGCCGCCTCGTAGGAGGCCAGGCGCGCGGCCTCGAAACCGGCGAGCCTCGGGTCGACCAGCGCGTTGGTGAGTTCGGCGTTGAGGAACGTGACATCCTCGACGTCGTAGTGCCCGGCGAAGAAGTCACGCAGATAACGCTCGTGATGGTCGAACGGCGCACGCGGCGTGCCGGGCGCGTACGAGCCGCCACGCGCGCCGACGACCACGAAAGCCTTGCCACGCAAGGACATCTTCGGGAACGTCACCTGGTCGATCCACGCCTTCAGCGCGGCCGGGATCGAGAAGTTGTACATCGGCGCGCCGAAGAGCACGACGTCCGCGGCCAGGAACTCGTCCAGCAGCGGCCTGACGATCCGCCAAGCCTCCCGCCGCTCCGGCGTGGTGACGACGTCGGCGTATCGCGCCGGGTCGGTGATGCGCTCGGCCAGCAGCCGGTCGCAGATCTCGGTCCACGCCTCACCGATCGGCGGAACCGGGTCTTTCGCCAGGTCACGGTAGGTATAGCCACCGGTCCAGCCCTTGACGAGCCGCTGCCCGAGCTCACGCGAGAACGAGGCCCGGCGCGCGCTGGAGTCGAGGTGCAGCAAGTGGGTCATCGCGATTCCTCCCAGAAGTGGACGTCGTGTCCAGTTACCCTGACGGTAGCTTCAAGTGGACATCGCGTCCAGTTATTCCTTAAGATCCAGAAATGCCGTCAGCGGAACGGGCCGACGCGGCCAAGAACCGAGCCAAGGTGCTCGCCGCCGCCGCCATCCTCTTCGCCGAGCGCGACGCCGCCGAAGTGACCATGGACGACATCGCGAAAGCGGCGGGCGTCGGCCGCGGCACGCTCTACCGCCGCTATCCCGACCGCGCGTCCATCGCCGTCGCCCTGCTCGACGAGCACGAACGCGCGCTGCAGGAGAAACTGATGCGCGGCGAACCCCCGCTCGGCCCCGGCGCGCCACCGCCGGAACGCCTGGCCGCGTTCTACACGGAAATGATCGAGTTGCTCCGCACGCACGGCCACCTCGTGCTCGGCAGCGAAGTCGGCCAGTCTCGTTTCACCACCGGCGCCTACGGATTCTGGCGAGCACACGTCCGCTCACTGCTCGTCGCGGCGGGCAAACCGGACCCGGACGCCCTGACCGACACTCTGCTCGCCCCACTGGCGCCCGAGGTGTTCCGCTTCCAGACCGAGCAACTCGGCATCAGCCCGGACCGTATCGCCGCGACGTTGCGAGATATGGCATCTTCGCTGACATAGGGTGTCAGTGAAGTGGGCCCATGATCACCGGGTGAACGACTTCGACTTCTTCCTCGGCACCTGGACCGTCGTCAACCGGCGGCTCGTCAAACCCCTCACCGGCAGCGACGAGTGGGACAAGTTCCCCGCCACGTCCACCTGCCACACCGTCTTCGGCGGAGCGGGCAACTTCGACGAGATCTCCTTTCCCACCAAGGGTTTCTCCGGCATGACGTTGCGGCTGTTCGCTCCGGAAACCGGCCAATGGTCGATTTACTGGGCCAACAGCCGCACCGGTCTTCTCCAGCCACCGGTGCACGGCGGCTTCACCGACGGCGTCGGCCTCTTCTACGGCGAGGACGAGCACGACGGCCGCCCCGTCCGCGTGCGCTACACCTGGACGGTCGGCGAGGCCCCGCGCTGGGCACAGGCGTTCTCGGCCGACGGCGAGAAAACCTGGGAGACGAACTGGATCATGGACTTCGCTCGCGCGTGAACTCGGCGAAGGTCACCTTGCCCACGGCCTGCCCACGGACAAGGTGACCGCCCCGTCTTGATCTTCAGGCCCGCCCATGTCATCACCCCGGCCCGCAGGATCGTCACGCCCAGCCCTGACCGTTCGAGTAGCTGCGACGGGCAACGGCCCGCGACGGCTCAGCACACGCGCGCCGACGAGCCTGCTCACGACCTCCCGGCCGAGTGTCCCGGTGCCACCGTTGACCAGAGTGCTCACGCCAAGCAGCCTGCCACTACTAGAAGAAGGCCGCCACGTCATCCACGAATTCGAGCACCGAGCCGACCTGCGCCCACCGCGGCACCAGGACGAGCCTGGTCACACCCAGCTCGGCATACGCGTCGACGACAGCCTTATCGATACGGTCTCGGGGCGGCGGCGTCACGGAGATCTCCAGCGGCCCCAACTCGGCGGGCCGGTCGAATTTCCGCACCTCCGCGATCGCCTTCCCGGCCGCCTCCAGATCGAGCGACCACCCGTACCAGCCCCTCCCGCGCGTCACGGCCCGCCGGAACGACGCCGCGACATGCCCGCCGAAGTGCACCGGAACGTGCGCCTGCACCGGTTTCGGCTCGGCCCGCACCTGCGCGAACTCGACGTGATGCCCCTTGAAATCGAGACCGGCCCACACCGCTTCCATCGCGTCGAGACATTCGACCGTCCGCTCACCACGGCCGGCGAGTGGGACCCCGAGCGCCCGGAACTCGGGTTCGAGGTAGCCGACCCCGACTCCCAGCTGGAATCGTCCATTCGAGACCCGGTCCAGCGAGGCGACCTTCTTGGCCAGTATCAACGGATTGTGCAGTGGCAGGACGAGTACTCCCGTCCCCAGCGACAGGTTCTTCGTATGCGCCGCGACATTCGAGAGCGCGACGAAGGGGTCGAGTATCAGGGCATCGGGCGGCAGCGGTGCCGCGGGAACAGGCGGGTCGGGGAGCACGTAGTGCTCGCTGGCCCAGACACTTTCCCAGCCTGCCTGTTCCGCCGCGACGGCCACCCGTATCGCATCGGCGGGATTCGTGGCGAGCGCACCATTGTTGATGCCGAACAATCCAAAACGCATGCGCTGATCCTCGCGCGTGCAGGCCTGCCCCACCAGCGACCAATCCGCATACCCGCCATGCCCGCGACGCATGGCTCACCAGTCACGCAACACCTCACGACCCCAGCCAGCACGAAGAACTGGCTGGGGTCGGTCCGGGTGATGAGCGCGGCGTTTGTGTGGTTGATGAGTGGGTTTTGAGGCGTTGAACGACCTGTTTCCCACTCACCAGGCCGCGTTCTGGGTGACAAGAGGGGGTACGTCGAGCGAGTGGAAGGATTCCTGCACCCAACGGAGCAAACCTTCCACTCGCGCCGAGCCCCAACGGTGGGCAACCAAGGACCGGTCAGCTAGAACCGTCGGCAACACTCACGACCCCGGATCAGCTGCAGCCGGAGGTCGCGCCGCATCCTTCGCAGGCGTAGCACGAACCGGCCGGGCGCATCTTGGTTCCGCAGGTCATGCACAAGGGCGCGTCGGCCGCCTTGCCGAGGTGCAACTCCATCAGCTCGGCCGTGCTGTGGGCGGCCTCCTCGATCTGACGGGGCTGGGTCGCCTCGACACTGGTGCGCAGGTCCTCGAGGTCCACGCCTTCGGAGGCGGGTGTCCCATAGTCGGTTTCGACCTGGGCTGTGCGCTCGTCGGCGGTGAAAATGCCGAGCTGGGCGCGTTTTTCGTACGGCAGGAAGTCCAGGGCCAGGCGGCGGAACAGGTAGTCGAGGACGCTGGTGGCGATGCGGATGTCCGGGTCGTCGGTCATGCCCGCCGGCTCGAAGCGGAGGTTGGAGAACTTCGAGATGTAGAACTCCAGCGGGATTCCGTACTGGAGACCGACCGAAATGGACATCGAGAAGGCGTCCATCACGCCCGCCAGTGTGGAACCCTGCTTGCCGAGCTTGATGAAGATCTCGCCGAGGCCGTCGTCCGGATAGGACCCGGCGTGGAGGTAGCCCTCGGCGCCGCCGACGGTGAAGGACACCGTCTGGCTGGGGCGGCGCTTCGGCAGGCGCTTGCGGACCGGGCGGAACTCGGCGGCGGGCTGCTCCTCCTGCTTTTCCTTCTTGCCGGTGGAGAGTGGCTGGCCGACCTTACAGTTGTCGCGGTAGATGGCGAGCGCCTTGAGACCGAGCTTCCAGCCCTGGAAGTAGATCTCCTCGACCTCTTCGACCGTCGCCGACTCGGGCATGTTGACGGTCTTGGAGATCGCGCCGGACAGGAACGGCTGGACCGCGGCCATCATCCGGACGTGGCCCATCGGCTTGATGGAGCGCTCGCCGACCGCGCAGTCGAACACCTCGTAGTGCTCCGGCCTGAGGCCGGGGGCGTCGACGACATGGCCGTTCTGCGCGACGTATTCGATGATCGCCTCGACCTGCTCATTCGGGTAGCCGAGAGCTGTCAACGCGCGGGGAACGGTTTGGTTCACAATTTGCATCGAACCGCCGCCGACGAGCTTCTTGAATTTCACCAAGGAAAAGTCTGGCTCGATTCCCGTCGTATCGCAGTCCATCATGAAACCGATGGTGTTATGACTGACGAACCCGTTCGCGACGTAGGTGAGGTTTTCCGGCACCGAGAGGTCGAAGGTGGGCTGGATACCACCATCCTCATTGGACGCGACCGGCTCGAAGAGATACCCCAAGGCATGACAAAGCCTGGCATCGAAAGATTCACTGAAAATCCTGCGGGCGAGCATCCTCGCGACGCCACCGCTCTTGCGGAGCGATTGCACGACCAACCCGCGGTACTGGTGGCCGACCGGTACGAGTTCGTCCCAGACCTCTGCTGGCAGGTGGATCCGGTCGCCCTTTGCTGAGCCTCGTGGCTCAACGCAGGCGAGCGCTTTGGCCTTGCGCTCACCGACGAACCCGATGACCTCGTCGAAGGTCATCGCATGATCGACATTGCGTAGCCGAACTTGGAACTGCGGGCCGCCCCAGCCGCTCGTGGTCACCCGTGTGGTGGTAACCATTCCCAAGGCGAGCAACAGGGTTCGGACATCCTCAGCGAACAGCTCCGAGGACGTCGAAAGGCTCGGCACGCCTTCTTGCACAGTTCCGTCCGCTTCGAACAAGCCTCGCAAGAACGCGGCATAGATAGCCGGAGTGTTAGTCTCGCGGATCGCCGCCGGAATCCTTGGTGTCCAGCCCTTTCCCGTGTGATCAACCCCGGGAAGGTCCTTCGCGAAACCAGCCGCCTGCCACCACCGCGCCAGCCGCACAGACTGCAGTGTGACCTCTTGATAGCCATCGCAAGGGCGAACGACCGGCTCAACGCCGAACAATCCCTTGGAGAGCACACGGAAGCGGTCCACTACATCGAGGTCCGTGTTGGCGACACAGAGGCGGATACCCTTGGCATGCAGGCTACCGTCGCCCATGAAGTAGCCGACAAGCTCGGCCAGGTCTTCGTCCACCACTTCCGGGGCGCGAAGCGCACGGTCGCCGGTATAGTAAGCCTGATCCAAAACCGGCAGCGGAATCGTACGGAGTTCTCCGACCATGCCGCTCAACTGGAGCGGCATCACGTCGCCTTCCTGAATGTCCGCGAGCCGCCGCCACACCCAGGAACCGGTTTCCGAATCCAGGATCTTCACACGGTGCGCGAGCGTGCCTTGGAGCCGATAGCCGCCCTTCGTCACGATACGACGGGTGGGTTCTTCCCCATTCACAAAGAACTTCGTGGCAACTCGCGGGCCCTCATCGGTGCCGACGCCGAGCTCGATGTCTTGCCAGCGGTCGCCATAGAGATCGCCAAGCTCGGACAGCCTGGCCAGCCCACGATCGGTGGTCACCATGGTGTCCGCGGTCAAACACCCGGTCGGTGCCAATACACTGGCCTGCGAATTGCGCCAGCCGTTTTGCGCGCCGATCTCTATTCCGCGTTTCCATTCTTCGGTGGCCAGCGAGCGGACCGCGGCGTCGTTGGCGTGGAGGGTGCGGATCTCGTCGTTGGCGGCGGCGTGCTTGCGCATGACGCGCTGGTGCGGCTCGGCGTTGCGGGCGTAGCCGTCGTAGGGGCCGACGACTCCGGCGAGTTCCGCCGAGCGACGGTAGGAAACGCCGGTCATCAGGGACGTGATCGAGGCCGCGAGCGCGCGGCCGCCATCGGAGTCGTAGGCGTGGCCGAGCGCCATCAGCAGTGCGCCGAGGTTCGCGTAGCCGATGCCGAGCTGACGGAACTTGCGGGTGGTGTCGCCGATCGACTCGGTCGGGAAGTCCGCGAAGCAGATGGAAATGTCCATCGCCGTGATGACGAATTCGACGGCCTTCACGAACAATGGCGCGTCGAAAGTGCCATCGGAATTGACGAACTTCAGCAAGTTGAGCGATGCGAGATTACAACTAGAATTGTCCAAATGAAGATATTCGGAACATGGATTCGATGCGGTGATACGACCCGATTCGGGGCACGTGTGCCAATCGTTGATCGTGCCGTCGTATTGGATGCCGGGGTCGGCGCATTCCCAGGCTGCGGTGGTCATCGAGCGGAAGATCCGGCGGGCGTCGACGGTGTCGATGACCTCGTTGGTGAGCCGGGCGCGGAGGCCGAAGCCGCCGCCGGATTCGACGGCGCGCATGAACTCGTCCGAGACGCGGACCGAGTTGTTCGCGTTCTGGTACTGGACCGAGGAGATGTCGGCGCCGCTGAGGTCCATGTCGAAGCCGGCGTCGCGGAGTACCTTGATCTTCTTCTCTTCGCGGGCCTTGGTCTGGATGAACTCTTCGATGTCGGGGTGGTCGACGTCGAGAACGACCATCTTGGCGGCGCGGCGGGTGGCTCCGCCGGACTTGATGGTGCCCGCGGAGGCGTCGGCGCCGCGCATGAAGGAGACCGGGCCAGAGGCGGTGCCGCCGGAGGTCAGGAGTTCGCGGGAGGAGCGGATGCGGGAGAGGTTGAGGCCCGCGCCCGAACCGCCTTTGAAGATCAGGCCTTCTTCGCGGTACCAGTTGAGAATTGACTCCATCGTGTCATCGACGGCGAGGATAAAGCAGTTGTGGACTCGAAGATTCGACGACAGGTACTCGCCGGATTCCGTCTGGATGTCGTAGACGGCCATTTCGCCGCGACTCTCGATGCTTGCGATCTCCAGTCGTTTGACGTCCAGCGCCGCCCGGCCGGGAATCTCGAATGAAGCCTCCAGCTTGGCCGTCTTGACCGGATCAATGAACCCGATGGAATCAGCGAAGATGCGGCGCTCTCCGGCATTCTGGATACGGATGCCCCACAGGTCGTGCCGGTCCGGGCGCGGATCCGTCTTGTGACCCACTCGCGCGAAGATACCGAAGCGGGAGAGCAGAGCCTGCAAGCCACGCACCAGCTTTTCGCCGATCATGTCGAGCGCGACTAAAGTGGATCGCTCCCGCCGCGAAACGTAACCCTCGGCCTGGAAGATGCTTCGCAGGTAGGCCGCTACGACAGGCAGCGGAGCTGTGTGCAGGAAGGCCGGCACTTCCATGTCACACCCGCGAGCTCGAAGACCCCAGCGGCTCACGAACGGTTCGAGCGCGTTCCCGTAAAGCCTCGTCCTGCGGCAATCCAGAGTGGAATCTTGAGTCGCGACTTCGCGCTCATGCCGATGGACCTCGGGGAACACCTGGTCCAGCGCATCGCACACCCAGGCCAGCTCGGCATCGTTGACTGTCATGGCCTCGATCGTGAGAGATCGATTCGTCCCCGTGTACTGACCGACGAAACCATCGGACTGCAGCCAGCCCGCGAGTGCGGCTTCGGCGATGTCCTTCTGGTCGATTTCGCATTCTCCGAACGACGCGGCACGATGCCATTCAAGCTTGTCGTCCACCCGCAATTCGCCTGCGGGGACGAAACGGCCGGTGCTGGTTCCGGTCGCTCGCCAGACGAGGTGATCGGCCGTCACATCGAGCGTATGCCCTGATTTGGTCATGATGCGAAGAACTTCTTTGACACCGTTGGCTTTCGTCGCGACCACCGTCGTGAGGCCATGGGAGTCGAATACCTTGGTACCGACCGCGTCCTGCTCTACGAGCTGTCCGATCGGGATCGAGCCAGCGGGAGTCGTGACCAGCGCGTCGTATGGCTGGCACGCCGAGACTTGCTGCTTCGAGGCGGTGCCGACGTTGAACCATACCGGGGAGTTGAAGCTGAAGACCTGGTGCAGCAGCATCCAGGTGAGCTCGTGGTCGAAGATCTCGGCGTCGGCGGCGGTGGTGAAGTAGCCGTGGTCGGTGCCCGCCTTGACGTAGGTCTTGACGACCCTGTCGATGAGCTGCTTGAGGCTTTTTTCGCGCTGGGGGGTGCCGACGGCGCCGCGGAAGTACTTGCTGGTGACGATGTTGGTGGCGTTGACCGACCAGAAGTCGGGGAACTCGACGCCGCGCTGCTCGAAGTTGACCGTGCCGTCGCGCCAGTTGGTCATGACGACGTCGCGGCTTTCCCAGCTGACGTCGTCGTAGGGATGGACGCCTTCGGTGGTGAACACGCGCTGGACCTTGAGCCCGCGCTTGCCCTGTTCCTTGCCGGGCTTGACGCCGGCACCCATGTTGTCGGACAGAGGGGTCTCGGTCATGGGTTTCCTCGCTCCCCGCGCGGCGTGAAACGACCTGTTAGTCGCCGCCCGCGTTCTTCTCGCCGTCGTTCGGCTCGGCCGAACCTGCCATCGCCTGGCGAAGGTCCGAGATCTCCTTCTCGAAATCCTCTACCGAGGAGAAGGAGCGGTAGACGCTGGCGAACCGGAGGTACGCGACCCCGTCCAGTTCACGGAGCGGGCCGAGGATGGCGAGGCCGACCTCATGGCTCGGGATCTCCGCGAGCCCGGCGGAGCGGATCGATTCCTCCACCCGCTGTGCCAGCTGCTGCAACGCGTCGTCGTCGACGGGCCTGCCCTGACAGGCTCGGCGCACGCCACGGACGACCTTGTCCCTGCTGAACTGTTCGGTGACGCCGGACCGCTTGACGACGGCGAGCACCATCGTCTCCGACGTGGTGAACCTCCGGCCGCATTCGGCGCAGGAGCGCCGGCGCCGGATGGCCTGTCCCTCATCCACCTCACGGGAGTCGACGACCCTGGAGTCCGCATGACGGCAGAACGGGCACCTCATCCGCCGATCACCTTCCACTCCATGCCGGTCGTCGCCGGAAACACCGGGAACACCCACATTGTGTCCGGTGGGGGCGGTGCCGTGCGCACCGGCCCCTGGGGATGGTTCTGTGGATATCCGGTGGGTGAACACCGACGAGCTGTGGACAACTGCTGCCGATTCTACCCCAACTTGTGGACCAACTACAGCCGTGTAACTACTAGATATAGCGGTGCACAGTAGATCGGGGCCGAACGGCGCGCAACCGCCACGATCGGGCGACGCGGCGCGTGCCGCACTCGCCGCGGAAGGTGCGCTGGCACTCATGGCCTGGCGGGCACGACACCCTGCGCGACGGGGACCGTGAGCGGCAGTCCCGGCACGATCGCGGCGTCTTGCAGGTCGTTGAGCTGCCTGATGCGGTCGACGACCGCGCCGGTCTCGCTGCCTGGCGCGAACCGGGCGGCGATATCCGACAGTGTTTCGCCCGGCGCGACGGACACCGTGACGGTCTGCTCGGGCACCGCGGACGGCGAAACACCGTTCGCAAGAACACCCAAACCGGTTACCCCGAGCCCGGCCGCGACCGCCAGTGCGACCAGCCATGGCCACCGCACCGCGATCCGGCGCGGCGCGCACGGGGCCACGATGCCCGCCTTGCGGCCCGCGACGACCCTGGCTCGCGTCGGCGGGCGGCGCGTCTCACCGAGCCTGCGCGTGCGGCGCCTCGGCGGCGCGACACGCTCCGGCGCCGCGACCGGCCTGCGCGCCGCGGAGCGGATCAGCCCTTCACCCACGAGAATCGACATCCCGGAACCTCCTCGCAGTCCCACTGCTCGGCGTCGTGGCTGGTGTGCCACCAAGATCGAACACTCGTTCTATCGAACGCCTGGGCGAATGTCTACCACCTACCCCCGACAAAATCGAGTTGCCACGGCGTGTCGCTCGAACAGATGTTTGATATCTTTTACCGCGCGGGCTAACGTCGTCGACAGGACATCCGCGGCCCGGGCTCCCGCCTGCGGCCGCGTGCGAAACCGCCGGTCAGCACAGGCTCGGCGGCGTCCGGCGAGAGCCGGCGATGATCATCTGGGAGGCGACGCAGTGGCAGACGACAAGAAGGCCGGGGCGGTGGAGAAGCAAGTGGGCAAGGTGCACTCCATGCCCGAGGTCTACGACGTCGACGACACCTTGACCGTTCGGCAGCAGCAGGTGCTGGAAGTGATCAGGGCCTGGGTCAGCCGCTTCGGGTACCCGCCGAGTGTGCGCGAGATCGGGGAGGCCGTCGGCCTCACGTCGACGTCGTCGGTCTCGCACCAGCTGCGCGCGCTGCAGCGCAAGGGGTATCTGCGCCGCGACGCGAACCGGCCGCGGGCGGTCGGCGTGCTGGCCCAGCACGACGACAACCCGATGGGGATCGAGCAGCACGAAGACATCCAGCCGGGGCCGAAGCCCGCGTACGTGCCGCTGGTCGGCCGGATCGCGGCCGGTGGCCCGGTGCTCGCCGAGCAGGCGATCGAGGACGTCTTCCCGCTGCCGCGCGAGATCGTCGGCGAGGGTGAGCTGTTCCTGCTGAGCGTCACCGGTGACTCGATGATCGACGCGGCCATCACGAACGGCGACTGGGTCGTGGTCCGGCAGCAGCCGACCGCGGACAACGGCGAGATCGTGGCGGCGATGATCGACGGCGAGGCCACGGTCAAGACGTTCAAGCGCAAGGACGGCCACATCTGGCTGATGCCGCACAACGAGGCGTACGAGCCGATTCCCGGTGACGACGCCACGATCCTCGGCAAGGTGGTCGCGGTCCTCCGCAGGCTTTAGCAGGTCAGGGCTCGTGAGTGGTATGGCCGGTTAGAACCGGTCGTACCACTCACGACCTCTCAATGCCTCCGGCGGCGCAAGCGACTCAGTCCGAAAACGCCACCCGCGGCGACGGCCACGGCGATCGCGATCGCGGGCCCCGCGGGCACTCCGGACGACTCCGGCGCACCGGAAGCCGACGAGGACGACTCCCCCGCGGGCGAAGAAGCCGAAGAAGGCGTGACCAGCCCGGCGGCTCCGGCGATCGCGCGGATCGGCTCGCCGACGCCTTCGCTGCCCGAAAGCAAAGTCCCGTCGGGCTCGAAAGCGATCGCTTCGCCCTGTTTCTCATTCGGCAGCGGCACTCGCACCGGCTGCCGCTTCAAAGCGGCGACGACATCGCCGTCCGGCGCCGAATAGAGATACGCGTCCGTGTAAGTGCGCACCGCGATGATCGTGCCGTCCGCGCTCGACGCGGCACCCGTGACCAGCACCGATCCAAAAGATCCCACCGGACTGCCGGGCGTGTCGGTCGCTTGGATCTTCAAAGACCCGACCTTCTCCAGCGGAGTCGGGCCGGGGCTTTGCAACTCCCCCGAAGGCCGGTAGATCTTCGCTTCGCCGAGGACGTCCTTGGTGATCAGATAAGGCACGCCCTTCTTGTCCAGCAGCAACGCCTCGGTGTCGTGCTGGCCGTCCGGGTAGCTGAGCCGGTAGAGCGTGCTTTTGCCCGCGGGCGTCACCGCGTGCAGCGCGACCGTTTCGCGGGCCTTCTTGTTGTCGCCGGTGTCGGACAGCCACAGCGTGCCGTCTGACGCGCGGGCCAGGTCCTCGACGTCGAAGGGATCGGTCGGGTTGCTGATCACCTTCTTGACCGCGCAGTCGCGGCCGAGCACGAACACCTGGATCTTGGTTCCGCCGTCGTTGATGGCGTACCACTGCTTGCCGTCCGAGACGAGGCCCGAGAGCTCGTTGAGCCGGGAGTCCTTGACGGTGCAGACGTTCTCGGGCGCCGGCACGTCGGCGGCGAGCGCCGGAGCGGCTGTGAACAGCAACAATCCGGCGCACACCGGAATCCTCAGTACCTTCATCGTGAAACCAAGGTACCGAGGATCCGGTATGGACCGCTGTGAGGTCGCGGTTCTCGGATCGGGCACGCGATAGCCGCGCCCAGGTCGCCCCTGGCGGCACCGCCAGGAACAACCTGGATCACGACTCTCACGCACCAGAGCCGAGAAACACGACCTAAGCCGGTGAGCCGTCGGTCACGAACTGCTGCAGTGCGGCGGCGAGCTCGGGGCGGACCCTGGCGCGCAGCCTGGTGCCGTCGGGCAGGTGCTCCTCTTCGAGGATCTCGCCGTCGGCGTGTGCCTTCGAGACGAGTTCACCCCGCGCGTACGGGATGACCACCTCGACGACGACCTCGGGCCGGGGCAGCCGGTCCGTGATCGCCTCGACCAGTTCCTGCACACCGGTGCCGGTGCGCGCGGAGATCTGGATCGAACCCGGCATGACGTGGCGGAGCCTGGCGAGCGCGAGCTCGTCGGCGGCGTCGGCCTTGTTGATCACCAGCAGTTCCGGCGGGAGCGGGTCGGCGCGGCGGCGGGTGATCTCGTTGAGCACCTCGCGTACCGCGTTGACCTGGTCCTCCGGGGCCGGGTCGGAACCGTCGACGACGTGGACGAGCAGGTCCGCGTTGGCGGCCTCCTCGAGCGTCGAGCGGAACGCGTCGACCAGCTGGTGCGGCAGGTGCCGCACGAAACCGACGGTGTCGGTCAGCGTGTACGTCCTGCCGTCCTGCGTCGCCGCGCGGCGGGTCGTCGGGTCCAGCGTGGCGAACAGCGAGTCCTCCACCAGCACACCGGCGCCGGTCAGCGCGTTGAGCAGGCTGGACTTGCCTGCGTTGGTGTAGCCGACGATGGCCACGCTGGGCACCTCGTTGGCGACGCGGCGCCCGCGCTTGGTCTCGCGGATGGTGTCCATCGCGGCGATCTCGCGCCGCAGCTTCGACACCCGTTTGCTGATGCGCCTGCGGTCGGTCTCCAGCTTCGTCTCACCGGGACCACGCAGGCCGACACCACCGTTGGCGCCACCGCCACCGCCCTGCCGGGACAGCGCCGCACCCCAGCCGCGCAGGCGCGGGATGAGGTACTGCAGCTGCGCCAGCTCGACCTGGGCCTTGCCTTCCTTCGATCGCGCGTGCTGGGCGAAGATGTCCAGGATCAGGGCGGTCCTGTCGATCACCTTGACCTTGACCTTCTCCTCCAGCTGGCGCAGCTGGCCGGGAGACAGCTCGCCGTCGCAGATCACCGTGTCGGCGCCGGTCGCCACCACGATGTCCCTGAGTTCGCGTACCTTGCCCGACCCGATGTAGGTGGCCGGGTCAGGGCGCATGCGGCGCTGCACGAGGCCCTCCAGCACCTCGGAGCCCGCGGTTTCGGCCAGGCGCGCCAGTTCGGCGAGCGAAGCCTCGGATTGGGCGGGTGTCCCCTCGGTCCACACACCGACCAGCACGACGCGCTCCAGGCGCAGTTGCCGGTACTCGACCTCGGTGACATCCGCGAGTTCGGTGGACAACCCCGCGACGCGGCGGAGCGAGGCGCGATCCTCTAGCTCCAGTTCGCCGATGGAAGGGTCTCCGTCGAGCATGTCTTCGTGTGTCAGTTCTGTCATCGTCCTTCAATTGTCCCACGATTCGACGCGGGTGCCGAATCCATTAGTGAAGAGGCACTGTCCGGGCCGGGTAAGTCGCGATGTAGATGGCCATGGGTTCCGCGTCCGGGTCAACCGGCCGGTCACGGAACTCTTCGGCCAGTTCCAGCATCCGCCTCATCAGCTCTTCTTGCTGGGCTTTGCCGAGCCGGAGCACGCCTGCCGTCTGGTCGACGTCCGCGATGTCGATCTCGGCGATCTCGGCGAGATAGGCCTCGAGCATCGCCTCACCGACTTGGCTCTGACCGGCGTTCGACAGATCACGGAAAAGCCCTGTCGACAGATAAGGGATCTCTTTGGCGCCACGGGTGCCCTTGCGTGGCGGCTGCGGCTCCAGGAAGCCCGTGTCGACGAGCTTGCGCACGTGATGCAGGGTCGTCGCCGGGTCTTTGCCGAGCAGGTCCGCGAGTTCCTTGTTGGTCAACGCCTCCGTGAGGGTCAACCGGATGATGCGCAGGCGTATTCCGGACGCCAGCGCGTTCGCCTCCGCCGCCGTGGACGGCCGCCGTTCCTTCACCACGGTACCGAGCATAACCCGAGTGATTGACAGTTTCCAATCACTCGGCCAGGCTGAACGCATGTCTTTACTCCGGCATGCCGACTTCCGCAGGCTGTGGGCGGGCGACACGCTCAGCCAGTTCGGCCAGAAGATCGGCGAGACGGCCATCCCGCTGCTCGCGGCCACGGTGCTCGCCGCGACCCCGATGCAGATGGGCGTGCTGACCGCCGCCGAGACCGCCGCGTTCCTGGTCATCGGCCTGCCGGCGGGTGTCTGGGTGGACCGGTGGCGCCGACGCCCGATCATGCTGCGCGCCGACTTCGTGCGCGCGGCGCTGCTGATCTCGGTGCCGATCGCCTGGTGGGCCGGGGTGCTCACGCTCGGCCAGCTGATCGTGGTCGCGCTGCTCACCGGCGTCTGCACGGTGTTCTTCGACCTCGCGTACCAGTCGTACCTGCCGTCGCTGGTCGGCCGCGAGCATCTGCTCGAAGGCAACTCGAAGCTGCAGTCCAGCCTGTCGGTGGCCCAAGTCGCTGGGCCTGGCCTGGGCGGCGCGCTCGTCCAGCTGGCCGGCGCGGCGAACGCGGTGCTCACCACCGGGATCGGCTTTCTCTGCTCGGCGCTGTGCCTGGCGCGGATCAAGACCGTGGAGCCGGAGCCGGTGCGCCATGAGGACGAAAAACTGTGGCCGCGGATCACCGAGGGGCTGCGGTTCGTGTTCGGCAATCCACTGCTGCGCCCGATCACCTGCGCGACCGGCACGGCCAACCTCGGCAACCTGATGCTCGGCGCGGTGACCGTGCTGTTCCTGACCCGTGAGGTCGGGCTTTCGCCCGCGGCGGTCGGCGCGCTGCTGGCCGTGGCCGGGATCGGCTCGGTCGCGGGCGCGCTCACCGCGCGCTGGTGCATCGCGCGGATCGGGCAGGTGCGCTCGATCTGGCTGGTCTCGCTGGTGAGCCTGCCCGGTCAGCTGCTGCTGCCGTTCGCCGCGCCGGGCTGGCGGATCGGCCTCGCGGCGTTCGGCCTGCTGCTGTTCGGGTACGGCGTGGTCGTCTACAACGTCGCGCAGCTCAGCTTCCGCCAGTCGATCTGCCCTGACGGGATGCTGGGCCGGATGAACGCGAGCATCCGCTTCCTCGTCTACGGGATCCAGCCGATCGGCGGGCTGCTGGGCGGCCTGCTCGGCGAGCTGATCGGCGTGCGCGGCGCGGTGTTCGCGGGCGCCGCGGTGCAGGCCTCGGCGGTGCTGTGGCTGATTGTCTCGCCTATTCGAAAACTGCGTGACGTGCCGGAGCTTGTTAAGCCAGGCTAGAGATCATGGCTCTACTGAGGCACTCCGATTTCCGCAGGCTCTGGGCAGGCGACACGATCAGCCAACTCGGCCAGCAGGTCGGCGTGACCGTCCTGCCGCTGCTGGCGGTGACCGCGCTGGCCGCGACCCCGTTCCAGATGGGCCTGCTCACCGCGGCGGAGCAGGCGGCGTTCCTGCTGCTCGGCCTGCCGGCCGGGGTGTGGGTCGACCGGCTGCGGCGGCGTCCGGTGATGCTGGCCGCGGACTTCGCACGGGCGGCACTGCTGGTGTCGGTCCCGGTCGCGTGGTGGCTGGGCGCGCTGACGCTCACCCAGCTGATCGTGGTCGCGCTGCTGGCGGGCACGGGCACGTTGTTCTTCGACGTCGCGTACCAGTCGTACCTGCCGTCGCTGATCAGCCGCGAGCATCTGCTCGAAGGCAACTCCAAGCTGCAGGCGAGCATGTCGGTGGCGCAGGTGGCCGGGCCGGGGCTCGGCGGTGTGCTGACCCAGCTGGTGGGCGCGGCCAACTCGGTTTTGGCCACCGGACTCGGGTTTCTGGGCTCGGCGCTGTGCCTGTTGCGGATCAGGGCCGTCGAACCACCGCCCGCGCCGCACGAGAAGGCCAAGCTGCGCGTCCAGATCACCGAAGGACTGCGGTTCGTCTTCCGCGAGCGGATCCTGCGCGCCATCACGATTTCGACCGCGAGCGGCAGCATCGGCAACGGGATCTTCCTCGCGATGATGATGATCTTCTTCAGTCGCACGCTCGGGCTGCCCGCCGCGGGGATCGGCCTGGTGCTGGCGATCGGCTCGGCCTTCGGGGTGCTCGGTGCGGTCACCGCGGGCATCGTGAACCGGCGCGTCGGCCAGGTGCGGGCGATCTGGCTGGTCCCCCTGTGCACGTGGCCGTGCGGGATGCTCGTCGCGCTGGCGGAACCGGGCTGGCGGGTCGCGTTCGCGGCCGCCGGGTACGGGATCTATTCCTACGGCCTGGTGGTCTTCAACGTCGCGAATGTCAGCTACCGCCAGGCCGTCTGCCCCGACCGGATGCTCGGCCGCATGACGGCGAGCATCCGGTTCGTCGTGTGGGGCATGTTCCCGGTCGGCGGGCTCATCGGCGGTGTGCTCGGCGAGGTGATCGGGATCCGCGCAACGGTCATCACGGGCACCGGGATCGCGGCCGTCAGCGTGCTCTGGATGGTCTTCTCACCGCTTCGCAAGCTGCGAGACATTCCAGAGCCGGCTATGCGTTAGCCCACCACTTCTCGTCCAGCTCACCACGGGCGACGATCTCGGCGGGGCCGGTCAGCGTCGAAGCACCCTTCGAGATGGTCACCCGCACGACACCGCCGGGGATCTCGACGGTCGCCGCGCCGGTGTCGGTGCCCGCGTTGTGCAGGTGCGCCGCGACGGCCGCGACCGTGCCGGTGCCACACGCGCGCGTCTCGCCGACACCACGCTCGTGCACGCGCATCTTGAGCACGCCTTCGCCGAGCGGGTTGATGAACTCGAGGTTCACGCCCTCGGGGAAGAAGTCCTTGTCGAAGTCCGGCTGGTCACGCAGGTCGAGCGTGTCGACGTCGTCGTCGACCACGGACACCAGGTGCGGGTTGCCGACGTTCACCGCGACACCGGAGAACGGCCTGCCCGCGACCATGGTCACCGAGGCGCCGATGATGGTCGCCGGTCCCATCTGGACGGTGACGGTGCGGTCGGGATGCACCTGCACCGGCCGGTCACCGGCGCGGGTCCCGACGATGAAGTCGCCCGTCACCAGGTCTTCGTCGACCAGGTAGCGCGCGAAGACGCGGACGCCGTTGCCGCACATCTCGGCGATCGAGCCGTCGGCGTTGCGGTAGTCCATGAACCATTCGCCCTCGGAGCTCTCTCCGATGGCCTTCGATCGCACCACGCGCAGGACACCGTCCGCGCCAAGGCCACGCTGCCGGTCACACAGCGCTGCCACCCTGGCTTCGGTCAGGTCCAGGCGGCCGTCGGGGTCGGGCAGCAGCACGAAGTCGTTCTGTGTGCCGTGCCCTTTGAGGAATGCGATGCCGCCCATGGGGGCAAGATTACTTGCCTGCCAATGTCAACACGCTGTCGGCCAGGTGACGATCGGCACCGCCGAACCAGTGGATCCGCTTGTCGCGGCGGAACCAGGAACGTTGCTTGCGGACGAACCTGCGGGTGGCGAGCGCGGTCGCCTGTGCGGCCGCTTCGTAGTCACCGTCCGTGTCCATCGCCGCGAGCACCTGCTGGTAGCCCAGCGCGCGTGACGCCGTCTTGCCTTCGCGCAGGCCACGCTCGGCGAGCATGCGGGTCTCGTCGACGAGCCCGGCCGCGAACATCCGCTCGACACGCAGGTCGACGCGCTCGTCGAGCTCGGCGACGTCACGGTCGACGCCGATCATGAGCGTGTCGTAGCGCGCCGGGCCCGGCTTGGGGAGGTTCGCCGAGAACGGCTCGCCGGTGATCTCGATGACCTCGAGCGCACGCACGATCCGGCGGATGTTGCCGGGCAGGATCGCCTCGGCCGCGACCGGGTCGGCCCGCGTGAGCCTGGCGTAGAGCGCCGGGGTGCCCGCCTCCTCGGCCTCGGCTTCGAGGCGTGCGCGGATCGCGGGATCGGTGCCGGGGAACTTGAGATCGTCGAGCACGGCTTGGACGTAGAGACCGGAACCGCCCGCGAGCACCGGGACACGACCGGCGTCGAGCAGCTTCTCGACGCACGCGCGCGCCTCGCGCTGGTACGCGGCGACGGACGCGGTCTCGGTCACGTCGAGCACGTCGAGGAGGTGATGCGGGACGCCGCGGCGCTCCTCGAGCGTCATCTTGGCTGTGCCGATGTCCATGTCGCGGTAGAGCTGCATGGCGTCGGCGTTGATCACCTCACCGCCGAGCGCGGCCGCGAGGTCGACGGCGAGATCGGACTTGCCGGTGGCCGTCGGGCCGACCACCGCGATCGGCCGGATCACCCGCGCTCCCAGACCGCGACGTGATAGCCGACGCCGTGCGGCGCGCCGGTGTAGAGCAGCTCCGCGCGCCACGTCGCGCCGTCGGCGAGCCCGGCGAGCACCTGCCATGGCACGCGCCCGCCCACGCCGAGCTCGGCGCACAGCGCGGGGTCCAGCGCTTTCAACGCTTCGATGTCGGCCTTCCCGAGTGCCGCGGCGATCGCCTCGTCGAAGCCGGGCGCGCGGCCGTCCTCGTTGCCGGGTGACCGTGGCCCATGGCGGTTCGAGCCGTCGCCGAGTACGAGCAGGCCGGTGTGCTCGGTCGTGATCTGCTCGCCGAGTTCGGCGCAGCGGGCCGGAGTGGCGGTGGCGTCCACGATGCGGACGTCGACGGATTCGGCGCCTGCCTGCCCGCGAAGCCAGCCCGCGATGAGGGCGGGCAAAGGAAGTTCACCCAGCGGGGTGGAAGCGGCGCCGTCGGCCAAGGCGACTCCGACGTCGACGCCATAGCCCCGAAACGTGCCAACCGCGCCCGCTGACACGTTCTGCTCGCTGGGGCCCGCGCCGATCGCCAGCCAGCGTCCACCCAGCGCGCGCACCGCTGACAAGCAGGCTTCGCGCAGTTGAGCGGTCTCGGGAGCGGCGCCTGCGGCGAGTTCGGGGACGAGCAACGGCGGCTGAGGCACCGTCACCACTTGCGTGATCACGCCATGCGACGTTACCTCCCCATCCGGGAGTGGCCACCGCGGACGCTCCGTCACCAGTAGGATCACGTGCTCTAGGTAAAGCGTTCCAGTACCACTGCGGACCGTGAGCTGCTTGAATGCGGTGAGTTCCGCGTACCCGCACTACCCGGCCCCACACCACACGTGGGGCGCCCGCCCCGGCGGGCGTACAGGCGATAAGGAGCCTGCGATGGCCCAGGAGAACACGTCCACCGGTACCCCGGCACCGCACCCCGTGCCGCACGCAGTGAGCAGCGGCGGTCACGCCGCGCCCCCGGTACCGCAAGCCGAGACCCATCCGGACCGGTGGGGCAGGGTGGACGAGGAGGGCACCGTCTACGTCACCACCGCGGACGGTGAGCGCGCTGTCGGTGTCTGGCAGGCGGGAACCCCTGACGAAGGACTCATCCACTACGCGCGCCGCTTCGACGACCTGCGCACCGAGGTCGAGCTGCTGGAGACGCGGCTCGAGTCCGGCGCGGGCGACCCGAAGCACGCGTTGCAGAGCGCCACGCAGATGCGCGAGGGCCTGGCCGAAGCGGCCGTGGTCGGCGATCTGGCCGCGCTGGGCGCCAGGATCGACCACGTCATCGGGCACGCGGAGAAGGCTCTGGCGAGCGCCAAGGCCGAGCGTGAGGAAGCCCGCTCCGCGGCGATCAGCCGCAAGCAGGTGCTCGCCGAGGAGGCCGAGAAGATCGCGGCCGAGTCGACGCAGTGGAAGTCCGCCGGTGACCGGCTGCGCTCGATCCTCGACGAGTGGAAGGCCGTCAAGGGCGTCGACCGCAAGACCGACGACGAGCTGTGGAAGCGGTTCTCCAAGGCACGCGAGGCGTTCAACCGCCGCCGCGGCTCGCACTTCGCCGAGCTCGACAAGCAGCGCGCGACTGCCAAGCAGCGCAAGGAAGAGCTGATCGCCGAGGCCGAGAAGATCGCCGACTCCGACGAGTGGGGCGACACCGCCGGGCGCTACAAGGAGCTCATGGGCGAGTGGAAGGCCGCCGGCCGGGCGCCCAAGGACTCCGACGAGGCGCTGTGGCAGCGTTTCCGTGCCGCGCAGGACAAGTTCTTCGCACGCCGCTCCGCGGTGTTCTCCGAGCGCGACGCCGAGTTCGGCGAGAACGCGGCGAAGAAGGAAGCGCTGCTCGTCGAGGCCGAGAAGATCGACCCCGCCGCCAACCTGGAGGCCGCCAAGAACCACCTGCGGCGCATCCAGGACCAGTGGGACGAGATCGGCAAGGTCCCGCGCGAGCGCATCCGCGAACTCGACGGCCGTCTCAAGACCGTCCAGGACAAGATCAAGGACGCCGAAGAGACCAAGTGGCGCCGCACCGACCCCGAGGCCGAAGCCCGCGTCGCGCAGTTCCGCGAGCGCATCGCGCACTTCGAGTCCCAGGCGACGAAGGCGCGCGCGGCAGGCAAGGAGCGCGACGCCAAGAAGGCCGACGAGCAGGCCGCGCAGTGGCGTGAATGGCTCGCCGCCGCCGAAGCCGCGGTCGCGGACCGGTAGTTCCGCAGCTCAGGGGTCGTGAGTGGTTTGTGGGGGGGTAAGAACCGCACAACAAAA